>NZ_JYJG01000019.1 GCF_000955955.1 Lentzea aerocolonigenes | reverse complement strand
GGTTGCTCTCGGTGGCGGCCTGCGGGGTCCAGGAACCGCCGAGGCTGCTCGAGGTGAACGACCGGAAGTACCGCCCGTTGCGCCCCATCGCCTCGACGAGCATGAGGTACTGGTTCTGGTCCTTGACCTTGTAGACCTCGACCGCCTCGAACAGGTTCTCCCTCGTGTCGGTCATGATCGTCGTGTACGACGTGCCGAAGCTGCCGGGGAAGTTCCCGATCGGCATGCTGGCCCGGTAGATGTTTCCGTTGTCACCGGCGAAGAACAGGTGTTGCCGAGGTCGTCGGCGAAGAACAGGTACATGTTCGTGCCGTCGCCGATCAGCGTCTGGTCGATGGCGGTGTTGCCGGGGACGTTGCCCGAGAAGAGCGGCTGCGGCGAGGACCACCCGTTGGCGTTGGTGGGGTCGCTGGAGGTCCGGTAGCTGAAGGTGGTCGGGCCCCACTGGTAGGCGAGCACCCAGATGTTCTTCGGCGCGAAGTAGAACAACGTGGGCGCGACGGTGCCGAGGTTCATCGTGTTCTGCGGGGCCGAGGCCATGTCCGACCAGTTCGTGAACGTCCCGAAGTTCATCGAGCCGTAGTGCTGCCCTGACGAGTCGACCGTCGAGCCGTAGACCAGGTGCTTGCCGTTGTAGACGACGTTGCTGAAGTCCTTGAGCGAGACCAGGCCCGACTTCGGGTTCGCCAGCGACCCCGTCGACGACCAGCGGTACGTCGACGGAAGAGAACACGTCCCCGGCGGCGTGCTGTCCACCCGGACCAGCTGCCACTGCTGACTGGTCGCGTTCCGGTCGCCGTTCTGCACGACCGCCGCACCGTCCGCGGTGGACTGGCCGGTCACCTCCACGGTCTTGCCGCTGTTGCGGTTGATCAGCCTGGCGTAGCCGCCGTCGGAGTCCGCGAGCCGGAACTGCTGGTTGGTGCCGTTGAGATCCGTCCACTGCTGGACCTTCCCGCCGTCCGCGGCCGACCAGTTGTCGACGTCGAGGACCTTGCCGGAGTTCTTCGACTTCAACCGGTAGTAGCCGCCGCCGGAGTCGACGAACTGCCACTGCTGGTTCGCGCCGTCGTGGCGGGACCACTGCTGGACCACCGCCCCGTCGGCCGTGGAAGCGGCCGCGACGTCCATCGCCTTGCCGCTGTTGCGGTTGACCAGCACGTACCACGCGTTCGTGTCGACGGTCGCCGCCGATGCCGCGGTCGGAGTGAGCGCTAACACGGTGCCGGCCAGGAGGACGGTCGCGAGCAGGGGGCTGAGCAGGGACGCCCACCGGCGCAGTGAATCCACGGTGATTCTCCTTCAGGGTCAGAAGCACACGTGCAATTGGTCAGCGCATACCGCGCCCAGTGTTAGCGCTAACATCTGTCGCTTTCGAGGTTGCCAGAGTCGTTCCCGACCTTCAAGGCGCTACTGCTCGGTAACATAGGGTGACCTGCGGAGTTGCCGCACGGCATTCGAATCGAATTCGACGCGGAAACCGCCTTGGGCGCATTTCCTCGAAAGACCTCAGGCTGCCCGTTTCACGTTCGCGCGCACGAGCAGGTAAACGAGGAACGGGCCGCCGATGATCGCCGTGACGATGCCGACGGGCAGGTCGTTCGGCAGCACGGTCCGTGCGATGAGGTCCGAGCCGATGAGCAGCAACGCGCCGAACAACCCCGACGCGATCAACGGCGGCACGGGGGAGCGCAGCAGCCGCATGGTGATCTGCGGCGCGACGAGAGCCACGAACGGCACCGGGCCCGCTGCGGAGACGGCGACACCGGCCAGCAGAACCGCGCACAGCAGCAGTACGGCACGCACAGCCGAGTAACGAACACCGAGACCGGCGGCCACGTCGTCGCCGAAGTGCATCGGCTGCATCTGGAACGCCACGACCAGGACGACGACGGTCAGCGCGATGGTGATCCACAGCGTCGTCCACACCTCGGTCCACGACCGCGAGTCCAGCGACCCGACCAGCCACGACTGCGCGCGAGCGACGTCACGGATGTCCGCCAGCACGAGCAGCCACGTCGTGAGCGCCTGCATGACCGCGCTGACGGAGACGCCGATGAGGATCAGCCGGAACCCGTCGATGCCCCGCCGCCACGCCATGAAGTAGACGAGCAACCCGGTCAGCAGCCCGCCGGTCAACGCCGCCGCGGGCAGGCCGATCGCGCTGGTGACCGCCGCCCCGCCGGTGGCCGTGACGAGGAAGACCGCGGTCGCGCTGGCACCGCCGGTGATTCCGAGGACATCGGGGCTGGCCAACGGGTTGCGCGCGATCGACTGGGTCAACGCGCCGGAGATGCCCAGCGCGACACCGGCGATCAGGCCGATCAACGCGCGCGGCATCCGCAGGTCCATGATCACGAACTCGTCGACCCGCTCGCCCTGGCCGAAGATCGTCCGGAGCACCGCGGGCAGCTCGACCGTGAAGTCGCCGACCGAGATCGACACGCAGAAGACCAGGAACGTCAGCGCGGCCAGCACGACCGTCACCAGCACCATCCACGGCCGCCAGACCCAGGACCAGCCGCCGACCCGAACCCCGGAATGCATCTCTGTGGTGATCATGTCTGTGGTGGTCATGCCAGCCTGAACTTCCCGAGCCAGACCAGCGCCGCGAAGAACGGGGCGCCGATGAGGGCGATGACGATGCCGGCCGCGAGCTCGGCCGGCCGCACGACGAGCCGGCCCACGATGTCGCCGGCGAGCAGCACGAGCGCGCCCAGCAACCCCGCGTACGGCACCAGGAACCGGTAGTCCGGCCCGGTGATCCACCGCGCGATGTGCGCGACCATCAGCCCGAGGAACGCGATGGGCCCGCACGCCGCCGTGGCCGCTCCCGCGAGCAACGTGACCGCCACGATGCCGACGGTCCGGCCCGCCGCGATGTTCACGCCCAGCCCGCGCGCCACGTCGTCGCCGAGGTTGAGCAGGTTGATCGTGGGCAGGTTGAGCAACGCGAGCACGAGCCCGGCGGCCACGAAGACCCCGGCCGCGATGATCACGTTCCACCCGATGCCCTGCACCGAACCGGCGTTCCAGTACCGCAGCACGTCCAGGGTCTGCTTGTCGCCCAACGCGACCCCGACGGTCATCGCGGCGAGGAACACCGTGACGCCCTGCCCGGCCAGGGCGAGGGTGAGCGGGTTGCCCGCGCCGCGCCCGAGGCTCGACAGCCCGAACACGAGCACCCCGGCTCCCGCGGCCCCGATGAACGCGAACCACATGTACTGGACGGGGTTCTGCAGCCCGAGCACCGAGACCGCGAGCACCACGGCGAACGACGCCCCGGAGTTGACGCCCAGCAGGCCGGTGTCCGCGATGGGGTTGCGGGTGTGGCCCTGGATCAACGCGCCCGCAACGCCCAGAGCGAGTCCGGCGACGATCGCGAGCACCGTCCGCGGGATCCGCAGCGTCTGCACGATCAGCGTGATCTCGGTGAGCCGCTGATCGGTGCCGGGGTCGCCGAACAGCCCCTGCCACACCTCGGCGGGGGAGAGCGACCGGGCACCGATCACCAGCGACAGCACCGCGGCGACGGCGAGCAGCACCGCCAGGACCACCAGCCCTGGCAGCCGCCGCGGGCTCGCTCGGACCGGTGCGGGGTCCAGCCCGCGTTGCTCCACCACGATGCTCACGACGGGCTACGTTAGCTCACCCTTACCTAACTCGTCTCGATGGCCTTGACGGTCTTGGCGAGCGCACCGCCCAGGACCTTCTTGCCGAACAGGCCGAGCACCACGCCGAGCAGGCGGCCCTTGAGGTTCTTGCCCTCGCGCACCACTTCGGCGTGCACGACGGTCGTCCCGTCGGCCTGCTTCGTGAACGTGTAGGTGTGACCGGACTTGCCGCCCCACACGTTGGAGTCCGTGGTCGTGAGCACGACGTGGCTGAGGTCGGACCAGTCGTAGTGCAGGCGCTCCCAGATGCCGCCGGAGCCCTCGGTGACGTCGGCGAAGTGCTCGCCCTGGTCGTGCACCTTCAGGAAGTCGTCGGCGCTGTTGGGGAAGAGGTTCGCGCGGCCGGGACCGAAGTTGGTGAGACCCGCGACGAACTGCTCGGGGGTGGCGGTGGTCGGCTGGGACAAAGTGATCGTGGACATGGCACCAGGTTTCCGGTCCGGGGTGCCTGTTCGCGCCCGTGAGGAACCCTGGTCGTCAGGACCCCGGGGTGACGTGGATCTCCGCGAGCTGCTTGCGCACGCGCTCGGCCTCGTCCTCGCGTCCCTGCTGCTCCAGCATCCGCAACGCCTCCTGCCAGAGCCGCGCGGCCTGGTCGTGCTGCTCGAGCGCGAGGTGCGAGTTGCCGAGGCTGATGAGCACCTTGGCCGTGGTGTAGTCGTCGTTCTCGGCCCGGTACAGCTCGATGGCGTGCTCGTAGAGGACGACGGCCTCGGCGTGGTTGCCGACTTGGTGCTCGACGCGGCCGAGCGTGTCGACGGCGATGGCCTCCCCGCGCCGGTCGCCCAGCTCGTGCAGCAGATCCAGTGCCCTGGTGGCGTGCTCGCGACCGAGGCTGGTCTCGCCGATCTCCGCGGCGCAGTGGCCGATGTTGTTGTGCGCCATGGCGATCAGCATCTGGTTGCCGGTCTCCAGGTAGTGCGGCAGCGCGGCCTGGGCGTGCTCGAACGCGCGCTGGTACTCCGAGCGGCTGGCCCACAGCCAGGCCAGGGAGCCGTGCGCGTCGGCGAGCTGGAGCGGCTCACCGGCCTGCTCGGCGAGCGTGACCGCCGAGTCGAGGTGGGCCTGGGCCTCGTCGTAGCGGTGGACCTGGCCGAGTGAGGTGCCCATGATCCGGTGGGCGACGATCCTGTCCATGGGGTCCTCAGCGGCGTCGATGGCCGCCTGCCACATGGTCAGCTCGTCGTCGAGGTGACCGCGCAGCTGGTGGTAGGCGTGCGAGACCCTGGCGAGAGTAACGACGCTGTCGTTCCAGCCGTGTGCCGCGGCGGTTTGCTGGACGGCGCGGCGCGTGCCGCGTTCGGCGTCGAACCAGGCCAGCGCGCCGGCCTTGTCGGCAGCCGGGGTGACGTCGACGTTCGCGGGCGAGAGGGCGATCAACGGGCGGAGCGGGTCGATCACCCGGTCGTTGGCGTGCGCGGTGTGGACGTGGTGGTCGACGAGCCTGCGCAGGGCTTCCTCGCTGTCGACGTGTTTCGCTCGGTCCGCCGCGTAGGCCCTGACCAGGTCGTGCATCCTCGCGCGGAAGCCGCTGGAGATCGAGATCAGCGAGGCCTGTTCCAACGACCGGAGTGCTTCCTGTGTGTCCTTTGTGGACATGTTGCCGAGGCTCGCGGCCGCATTGAGATCGATGTCCTCGCCCGGCGCGATTCCCAGCAGGGCGAACATCTTCTTCTGCCTGTCGGTCAACGCCCGGTAGGACCAGGAGAGCACGACCGGCACGCTGACACTCGGGTCGGCGTCGAGCGCGCCGAGCCCGAGCTCTTCGAGTTGGCGGGCGATGGCGGCGAGCGACAGGTCGGGTTCGGTCAGCACGCGGGCGCCGACGATGCTCAACGCCAGCGGCAACCCGCCGCACAGGTCGATCAGCCGCGCCACCGCCAGAGGTTCGGCGTTCAGCCTGGTCGCGCCGATCCTGGTGGCCAGCAACGTGCTCGAGTCCCGGTCCGCGAGCACGTCGAGACCAACCGGCCTGATGCTGCCCGGCAGCCGGTTGCGGCTGGTCACGAGCACCTTGCAGGTGTCGCCGCCGGGCAGCATCGGCGTGACCTGGGCGGCGTCGACGGCGTTGTCGATCACGACCAGCAGGCGCTTCCGTGCCACCAGGCTGCGGAACAGCGCGGCGCTGGCGTGCGGGTCCGGTGGGATGCGGCTCGCGTCGAGGCCGAGCGCGTGCAGGAACCCGCGGATCGCCACGTCCGGGTCCATCGGCGTCTCGTCGGGGCTGAACCCGCGCAGGTCCACGAACAGCTGGCCGTCGGGGAAGCGGTGCAGGTTGCGGTGCGCCCAGTGCAGTGCGAGCCACGTCTTGCCCATGCCTCCGGCGCCCGCGATGGCCGCCACACCCGTGCGCACGGCGTGGTCCAGCTCGGCCAGGTCCTCTTGCCTGCCAACGAACTGCGCCGGCGCGGACGGCAGCTGGCGCGGGATCGCCGTGGGTGCTTCCTGGTTGCAGAGGAGCAGTTTTTCGTGCAGCTGCTTGAGTTCCGGGCCCGGTTCGGTGCCGAGCTCGGTGCGCAGCCTGGTGCGCAGGGCGTGGAACTGGTCGAGTGCCTCGGAGATGCGACCGGCCTGGGCGAGCGCCCGCATGTGCTGGGCGGCCACGCGTTCGTCTAGCGGCTTGTCCGTCGCGTGCGCGGTGATGGCGGCCAGCAGCTCCGGGCCCCGGCCGAGCTGCAGACGCGCGTCGATGAGGTCGAGCTCGGCGGCGTCGCGTTCCTCGTTCAGCCGGTCGCGGGTCAGCTGGGCCCACTCGCCGGCGATGCCGGTCAGCGGCTCACCTCGCCACAACGCGATCGCGTCGCCGAGCTTGTTCTCCCTGCGGAGTTTCCGGAACCTCATCAGGTCCACGGAGGACTCGTCGGCGACGAGCGCGTACCCGGTGGGCCGGGTGGCCAGCTCGATACCGGCCTGCCGCAGCCGGGAGAGGTAGCTGTGCAGGCTCGCCCGTGCCCGCGCGGGAGGCTCGTCACCCCAGACGCGTTCGGTCAGCTGCGTGACCGACACGGTCTTGTTGACGTCGACCGCCAGCGCCGCGAGCACACACCGCTGCCGCGCGGGCCCCAGTTCGACGTTGTGCCCGCCGACCCGCGCGTGCACCTCTCCGAGCAGGTCGATCTCGACCACAGATCAGCTGTCCTTCTCGGCGGCGACGAGTGACACGACGGCCAGCCCGGTGTTGACGGCGGAGATGATCGTGGTGAGTTTCGCCGCCCTCGCCGGAAGCTCGCCACTGCGGCCAGCGTAGAACGCGGCGGCCGTGTCCGTGGCGTGAATGAGCACGGCCTGCCGGAGGGTTCGCCGGCTGGGCTTCAGCGTCAGCAGGTCGACGCCGAGGACGAGCGTGCGGATGCCGAACATGCGCGCCGGGTAGACGAACCGCTTGTCGTCGCCCAGTTCGCTGCCGAGGCTCTTCGCCATCTTCCCGGCCGCGAACAACCCCAGTGCGCCGTTGAAGATCCGGACGCACGCCAGTGCGGTCCGGGTGACATCGCCCAGCTTCATTCCAGCCACCTGCCTGTTGAACTCGTCGCAGGCTCCAGTTTAGGTGTTCGCGTGAGGACGAGCTGCCGGGCGGCTTGAGGTCCACTGTCTTGGACGGGCTCCAACAGGTACACGTCGCTGTACGTGGGGGCCCCGCCTGCCTCATCGCATCGACAAAGGTGATCATCCTGATCTGGCCGCACCGCTCGCCACGCACGCCGAGTCGTTGCTGAACTGAGCAAGTTCACACTCGCGCGGGGAGGGCGGATCCTGGTTGATGTGATCGCCCAGTATCCGCCCCTCGTCGGATCAGGACGTCAGCGTCGCTCGCGGATCAGGCCGCGCTGGACCGCGATGAACACCAGCAGCAGCGCACCGATCACGATCTTGGTCCACCACGAGCTGAGCGTGCCCTGGAACGAGATCAGCGTCTGGATCGTGCCGAGCACCAGCACTCCGGCGAGGCTGCCGAGCACGTAGCCGACGCCACCCGCGAGCAGGGTGCCGCCGATGACGACCGCCGCGATAGCGTCGAGCTCCATGCCGACGGCGTGCAGGCCGTAGCCGGACAGCATGTAGAGGCTGAACAGCAGACCCGCCAGTGCCGAGCAGAAGCCGCTGATCACGTAGACGCCGACCTTGGTGCGCGCGGTCTTCAGACCCATCAGCAACGCCGACTGCTCGTTGCCGCCGACCGCGTAGACCGTGCGGCCGAACCGCGTGCGGTGCAGCACGAAGAGGGCCGCGGCGACGACGACGAGCGCGATGATCACGTTGTAGGTGATGGTGACGCCGCCGGGCAGTTCGATGACGGCGGTGGCGACGTCGCGGAACGTGGAGTCCTTGATGGACACCGATTCCACGCTGATCAGGAAGCACAGGCCGCGGGCCAGGAACATGCCGGCGAGCGTGACGATGAACGGCTGGATGTCGAACTTGTGGATCACCAGGCCCATCAGCAGGCCGAGCGTCGAGCCGATGACCAGCACGGCGATGATCACCAACGGCAGCGGCCAGCCTGCTTTCAGGCCGGCCGCGGTGACCATCGTGGACAGGGCGACGACCGAGCCGACGGACAGGTCGATGCCACCGCTGAGGATCACGAACGTCATGCCCGCCGCGAGCACGATCAGGAACGCGTTGTCGATGAACAGGTTCGCGATCACCTGACCGGACGCGAAGCCGTCGTAAAGTCCGGATCCCACCCCGAATGTGAGCGCGAACAGCACCACGGTCGCGAGGACCGGCAGGAACCGCGACGGCAGCTTGGTCGTGAGAGCGGTCATGTCGTGGCCACCTTCCGGAAGCTGAGCGCGGCGCGGGCCTTGGGCGCCTGGACGAGGCACACGGCGATGACGACGACCGCCTTGAACACCAGCGTGACCTCGGGTGCGACGCCGATGGTGTAGACCGTCGTGGTGAGCGTCTGGATGATCAGCGCGCCGAGCAGCGTGCCGGTGAGGGAGTAGCGGCCGCCCGCCAGTGAGGTGCCGCCGATGACCACCGCCAGGATCGCGTCCATCTCGATCCACAGGCCCGCGTTGTTGGCGTCGGCCGCGCTCACGTTCGAGCTGATCATCAGGCCCGCGATGCCCGCGCAGACCGCCGCGAACACGTACACGGTCCAGATGATGGTCTTCGCGCGGACACCCGCCAGCCTGGACGCCTCCGGGTTCACGCCGACGGCCTCGATCAGCATGCCCAGCGCGGTCTTGCGCGTTGTGAGCGCTACCAACCCGAGTACCGCGAGGCTGATCAGGATCGAGATCGGGAGGATGAGGAACCCCGCGCCGACCTGCCGGAACGGGTCGTTGTTGACGGTGATGATCTGGCCTTCGGTGACCAGCATCGCGATGCCGCGGCCCGCCGTCATCAGCACCAGGGTGGCGATGATCGGCTGGATGCCCAGGCCTGCCACCAGAAAACCGTTCCAGAGGCCGAGGAGCGCGCACAGCACGAGCGCGATCGCCATGCCCGCGAACGCAGTGCCGGCGTCACCGGACGCTCCGATGTGGACACACGTGACCGCGCCCGCGATGGCCGCGACGGCGCCGACGGACAGGTCGATGCCGCGGGTGGCGATCACGAGCGTCATGCCGAGTGCGATGAGGAGCGTCGGCGCGCCGTTCTTGAGCACGTCCACCAGGCCGCCGTAGAGGTGGCCGTCCTGGATGCGCAACGAGAAGAACGACGGTGTGACGACGAGGTTGAGCACCAGCAACGCGGCCAGTGCGAGCAGGGGCCACAACAAGCGGTTCTTCACGACGCCACCTCCTCGGAAAGGTGCTCACCGGCGATGAGCCCGACGACCTCGTCGATGCTCGAACCACCGTCCAGTTCGGCGATCTTGTGCCGGTCGCGCAGCACGACGATCCGGTCGGCGATGCGCACGACTTCCTCCAGTTCCGCGGAGATGAACAGCACTGCCGTGCCCTCCGCGGCCAGGGACGTGACGAGCTGCTGGATCTGGGCCTTGGCGCCGATGTCGATGCCGCGCGTCGGCTCGTCCAGGATCAGCAGCCGCGGTTCGGTGACGAGCCAGCGGGCCAGCAGCACCTTCTGCTGGTTGCCGCCACTCAGCGTGCGCACCAGCGCGTCCGGGTTCGCGGGCCGGATGTCCAGCGCTGCCAGGTACTTCTCGACGAGTTGGTCCTTGACCCGGCGCGACACCGGGCGGCTCCACCCGCGCGCGGCCTGCATGGCGAGCACGAGGTTGTCGCGGATGCTGAGGTCCGCGACCAG
The DNA here is from genome assembly GCF_000955955.1 of Lentzea aerocolonigenes. Classification (GTDB taxonomy): domain Bacteria; phylum Actinomycetota; class Actinomycetes; order Mycobacteriales; family Pseudonocardiaceae; genus Lentzea; species Lentzea aerocolonigenes_A. Next base: position 28,079 of record NZ_JYJG01000019.1, on the reverse strand, counting down.
GCCTTCGCCCTTGCGGTCCTCCGAGCAGAACGCGATCCCGGCGGCGATCGCGGAGCGCGGCCCGCGCAGGTGCAGATGTGCGCCGTCGACCAGCAGCTTGCCCTCGGTCGCCTTGTCCGCGCCGAACAACAGCCGTGCCAGCTCGGTGCGGCCGGAACCGAGGAGCCCCGCCAGCCCGACCACCTCACCCGCGCGGATGTCGAGGTCGAACGGCGCGATTGCGCCCTTCCGGCCGAGCCCCTCCGCGCGCACGAGCACCGGGCCGGACGCGGTGCGGCGTTCGCTCGCGTCCTCGATCGCTTCCAGCGCACCGAGCTCGCGGCCGATCATGGCCGCGATGAGCGCACGGCGGTCCAGGTCCTTGGTGAGGTGTTCGCCGACGAGAGTTCCGTTGCGCAGCACCGTCATCCGGTCGGCGATCTCGTAGACCTGGTCGAGGAAGTGCGACACGAACAGGATCGCCACGCCCTCGTCGCGCAGCACCCGCATGATCCGGAACAGCTCCGCGACCTCACCCGCGTCCAGACTCGACGTGGGTTCGTCCAGCACGAGCACGCGGCAGTCGACGGCGATCGCGCGGGCGATGGCCACGAGTTGTTGCACGGCAATGGGATGTGACTCGAGCACCGACGCGGGGTCGATGTGCACGCCGATCCGCGCGAGCACCGCGGCGGCCTGCGTGCGCATGGCCTTGAAGTCGATGCCGCCGAGCTTGCGGGGTTCGCGGCCCAGCAGGATGTTCTCCGCGACCGTGAGGTTCGCGCAGAGGTTGACCTCCTGGTACACCGTGCTGATGCCGGCCTGCTGGGCGTCGCCGGGGCTGGTGAACGCGACGGTCTCACCTGCCAGCAGCACCGTGCCGCTGTCCGGGGTGTGCACGCCGGTCAGCGTCTTGATCAGGGTGGACTTGCCGGCGCCGTTCTCGCCCATGAGAGCGTGCACTTCGCCGGGGAACAGCTGGAAGTCGACGTCCTGCAACGCCTTGACGCCAGGAAATGCGAGGCTGATGCCCCGCATCTCGACGACTGGCGGCGGTGACTCGGTCATGGCGGGAGCCTTCGTCGCTTGGGGTGCGGGACCCGCCACTGGATGCGCAGTGAGTGACGGGCCCCGCAGTCTGTGGTGAATCAGTGCAGTGAATCAGCGCGTGGGGTGCGGGGCCTGCCGCCGGGATGTTGGAGAGGACGGCAGGCCCCGCAGTCTCGGGAAGATCAGTACTGGCGCTTCGGGAGTGCGGCCTTGGCCTGCTCCTGGGTGAACGTGCCCTCCTCGGTCACGACCCTGGCCGGCACCTCCTCGCCCTTCACGACCTTCTTCGCGAGGTCCATCAACTGCTTACCGAGCAACGGGTTGCACTCGACGATGAAGTTGATCTCGCCGTTGGACAGCGCCGTCATGCCGTCCTTGACGGCGTCGACGGTGATGATCTTGATGTCCTTGCCGGGCACCTTGCCGGCGGCCTTGATCGCCTCGATCGCGCCCAGGCCCATGTCGTCGTTGTGCGCGTACACGACGTCGATCTTCGGCTGGGACTTGAGGAACGCCTCCATGACCTGCTTGCCGCCGGAGCGGGTGAAGTCACCGGTCTGCGAGGCGACGATCTTGATGTCCGGCTTGGAGGCGATCTTCTCCTCGAAGCCCTTCTTGCGGTCGATCGCGGGCGCCGCGCCGGTGGTGCCCTGGAGCTCCACGACGTTCGTCGGGCCGGTGGCGTTGGCGACCATCCAGTCGCCGGCCTTGCGACCCTCCTCGACGAAGTCCGAGCCGAGGAACGTCTTGTACAGCGACGTGTCGTCCGAATCGATCGCGCGGTCGGTGAGGATCACCGGGATGTTGGCGCGCTTGGCTTCCAGCAGCACGGTGTCCCAGCCGGTCTCGACGACCGGGCTGAACGCGATCACCTTGACCTTCTGCTGGATGTAGGACCGGATCGCCTTGATCTGGTTCTCCTGCTTCTGCTGCGCGTCGGAGAACTTCAGGTCGATCCCGGCGGCCTTGGCCTCGTCCTGGACCGACTTGGTGTTCGCGGTGCGCCAGCCGCTCTCGGCGCCCACCTGGGCGAAGCCCATCGTGATGGTGTCGCCGGACGAGCCGGTGCCGGCACCACCAGAGCCAGAGCCGCACGCTGTCAGCGCGCACAGCGCGATCACGCTGGCGGCTGTCGTGATCTTCTTCAGCACAGGGATTCCTCCGAGGTGACTACGGTGTCGCGGAGCCTGGCCGCGTGTCCGCGGCTGTCAGGTGGACAAGAGTGAACGCTCACATCGGTCCCGTCAAGCGTTCGACCATAACGACTTGTGACCGTTGACCTGATCTGAAGGCGATCGTATGTTAGCGCTCACTATTGCAGCGAACGCCCCACGAACAGCCCCGGAGCCAACGAATGTCCCCCAGGCACGTTCTGCTGTCCGCCGCGCTCGCGGCCTCCCTGCTGGCCGCCGTCCCCGGTTCGGGAGCGGCGGCCGAGACCGACTACACGCTCAAGGTCGACGCCACGAAGAAGGGCGCGTCGATCGACGACACGATGTACGGCGTCTTCTTCGAGGACATCAACCGCGCCGCCGACGGTGGCCTCTACGCCGAGCTCGTGCAGAACCGCTCGTTCGAGTACGACAAGGCCGACAACGCGTCGTACAACGGCCTGACCTCGTGGGCACCGCACAGCGGCACCGTAGACGTGATCGACGACGGCGGCCGGATGAACGAGCGCAACCGCCGCTACCTCAAGCTCGGCCTGCCCGCGGGCGTCATCAACTCGGGTTACAACTCCGGCATCGCGGTGCAGGAGGGCCAGCGCTACGACTTCTCGGTCTGGGCCCGCACCGACCAGGCCGCCACCGCGCTGACCGCCACGATCACCGACCCGGCGGGCAACCCATTGGGTGATGCGGTGAAGCTCCAGGTGCGCGGCGACGGCTGGACCCGCTACTCCGGCACCGTCCGCGCCAGGAAGTCGACGACGACCGGCCGGCTGCTGGTCACCGGCGGCGGCACCGGGACGCTGCGGCTGGACATGATCTCGTTGCTGCCGCAGGACACGTTCAAGGGACACGGCCTGCGCCGCGACCTCGCCGAGAAGATCGCCGCGCTCAAGCCCGGCTTCGTGCGGTTCCCCGGCGGTTGCCTGGTCAACACCGGCAGCCACTACGGCTACGACGGTCCGGCGTACGAGCGCCGCCGTTCGTACCAGTGGAAGGACACGATCGGGCCGGTCGAGCAGCGCGCCACGAACTGGAACTTCTGGGGCTACAACCAGTCCTACGGGCTCGGCTACTACGAGTACTTCCAGTTCTCCGAGGACGTCGGCGCGATGCCGTTGCCCGTGGTGCCCGCGCTGGTCACCGGCTGCGGTCAGAACCGCGCCACGAACGACCCCGCGTTGCTGCAGCGGCACATCCAGGACACGCTCGACCTGATCGAGTTCGCCAACGGGCCCGCCGACTCCACGTGGGGCCGCAAGCGCGCCGAGATGGGGCACCCCAAGCCGTTCAAGCTCACCCACCTCTCGGTCGGCAACGAGGAGAACCTGCCGGACGAGTACTTCGCCCGCTTCACCGAGTTCCGCAAGGCGATCAACGCCAAGTACCCGGACATCACGGTCGTGGGCAACTCCGGCCCCGACGACACCGGCGCCACGTTCGACCGGCTGTGGCAGCTCAACAAGCAGGCCGGCGTGAAGATGGTCGACGAGCACTACTACAACAGCCCGTCGTGGTTCCTGGAGAACAACAACCGTTACGACTCCTACGACCGCAACGGCCCGAAGGTGTTCCTCGGCGAGTACGCCTCCCTGGACAACAAGTACTTCAACGCGTTGAGCGAAGCCGCTTACATGACCGGCCTCGAACGCAACGCCGATGTCGTCAAGCTCGCCTCGTACGCGCCGCTGCTGTCCAATGAGGACTACGTGCAGTGGAAGCCGGACATGATCTGGTTCAACAACCACGCCTCGTGGGGCTCGGCGAGCTACGAGACCCAGAAGCTGTTCATGAACAACGTGGGCGACGAGGTCGTGCCGAGCACCGCGTCCGCCACGCCGTCCACCCAGTCACCGATCACGGGAGCGATCGGGCTGTCGACGTGGGCGACCGCCGCTGCCTACGACGATGTTCGCGTCACCAACGCGGCCGGGCAGCAGTTGTTCGGCGACGACTTCTCCGGCACCGATGCGCAGTGGACCAAGAGCGGCAAGGGTGCCTGGAACGTCGTGAACGGCGCCTATGTCCAGTCCGACGCGGCTGCGGAGAACACCCTGGTCACCGCGGGCGACAAGAACTGGCGCGACTACACGCTGAACCTGAAGGCCACCAAGCAGTCCGGGCGCGAGGGTTTCCTCGTCGCGTTCGGCGTCCAGGACACCGGCAACTACTACTGGTGGAACCTCGGCGGCTGGAACAACACCCAGTCCGCGGTGGAGAAGGCCGTCGGAGGTGCCAAGAGCACGCTGATCACCAACAACACCAGCATCGAAACGGGCCGCACCTACGACGTGCGGGTCGAGTGTATAAGAGACAGGCCGCAAGGTCTCGCTGTTCCTGGACGGCCAGAAGTGGGGCGAGTTCAACGACGACTCGCGCGTCGAACCGTTTCGACAGGTGGTCACCCGCGATCTGGCGACCGGCGAGCTGATCGTCAAGGTCGTCAACGCCCAGGACAACGCCGCCCGCACCTCGATCGACCTCGGCATGCCTGTGGCCTCGACCGCGCGGGTCACGACCCTGCAGGGGCGTCCCGATGACGTGAACACCGAGTTCGCCCAGCCGATCAAGCCGCGCACGAGCCAGGTGAGCGTGCGCACCGCCTTCACCTACACGTTCCCGCCGAACTCCGTCACGGTCTTCCGCGTCAAGGACAGGAGCCGCAAGTGATCGACCGCAGATCCCTGCTGCTGGGCACGGGCGGTGTCCTCGCCGCCACCGGCACGCTTTCGCTGGCGGGCTCGGCCGCTGTCTCGGCCGCCGCTGCCGAACATGCTGCCGAGTTGCCGACCCGCAGCCCGCTGGTCGAGCAGCGCGCCGACCCGTTCATCACGCCGCCGACCGACGGCATGTACTACCTGACCGGGTCCGTGCCGGAGTACGACCGGATCGTCATTCGTGGCGCGTCCACTCTGGACGGTCTGACGGCGGCGCGGGAACGGACGATCTGGCGCCGGCCGGCGTCCGGCAAGATGGGCGGCTACATCTGGGCGCCGGAGCTGCACCGCATCGACGGCAAGTGGTACGTCTACTTCGCCGCCGGGGACAAGGACGAACCGTTCCGCATCCGCACCTACGTGCTGGAGTCGCCCAACGCCGACCCGCGTGAGGGCGGCTGGGTGTTGCGCGGTCAGATCGTCACGCACCTGGACACGTTCACACTGGACGCGACCACGTTCGCGCACCGCGGGAAGCGGTACTTCCTGTGGGCGCAGAACGATCCGGCCGTCGGGTCCGGCACCAACCTCTACCTCGCCGAGATGGCCTCGCCGCTGGCGTTGAAGACGACGCCGGTCCGCATCGCGACGCCCACGGCGTCGTGGGAGGTGCAGGGGTTCCGGGTGAACGAGGGGCCGGCGGTGCTGATCCGCAACGGCCGGGTGTTCGTCACGTTCTCCGCGAGCGCCACCGACGCCCGCTACTGCATGGGCCTGCTGACCGCCGACGAGAACGCGAACCTGCTCGACGCGCGGTCGTGGACCAAGTCCGCTCAGCCGATCTTCACGACGAACGAGGCGACCGGCCAGTACGGGCCGGGGCACAACTCGTTCACCACGGTCGGCGACATGGACGTGCTGGTCTACCACGCCCGCGACTACCGCGACATCAACGGCGACCCGCTGTTCGACCCGAACCGGCACACCCGCGTGCAGCGGTTGCACTGGAACGACGACGGCACGCCTTCGTTCGGTGTTCCGGTCGGCAAGGGCGGTCCGATCACGCGGCTGTCCACGCTGGACGGGTTGTTCGTGCGGCACTACGAGTACCGGCTGCGGGTCGACGGCAACGTCCGCGAGCTGGCCGACTCGCAGTTCCGGTTCGTGCCGGGGTTCCTCGGCTCCGGCACCGTCGCGCTGCAGTCGGTCAACTTCCCCGACCGGTACGTGCGGGTGGACGGTGACGTCGTCCGCATCGACCCGTTCGAGGACACGGACGCGTACGGCCGGGCGGCGAGCTTCCGGCGGGTTCCCGGCCTGGCGGACGGCAAGGCGATTTCGTTGAATGTTGGAGCAGATTCTTATCTCATTCACGATCGGGGCAGACTGGTGGCCGGCAGGCCCGGGAATGACCGCGACGCGCGCCGACGTGCGACGTTCCGGCTCGAGTAGCGGTCACAATGGGCCTGCAGTGCCGGGGCTGACAGGTGTTATCGCTAACATCATCGGTCTAGACCAAGGATCGGAGACCGTCCGTGGACCAGAAGATCACGCGTGACCCCGCGATGACCGACGTCGCTCGCCTCGCCGGGGTGTCGCATCAGACGGTCTCGCGCGTGCTCAACGACCACCCGAACGTCCGCGAGCAGACCCGTCTGCGCGTCCGCGCCGCCATCAAGGAGCTGGGTTACCGGCCGAACAGGGCGGCTCGTGCGCTGGTCACCGGCAAGACGCAGCTGATCGGCGTGGTCGCGCAGAACTCGACGCTGTACGGCCCGGCCTCCTTGTTGTCCGCCTTCGAGGAGGCGGCGGGGGAGGCCGGGTTCGCGGTCAGCGTCGGCAGGGTGAAGGTGCTGGACCGCGAGTCGATAGCAGCCGCCGTGGAACGCCACCGCGACCAGCGCGTGGCCGGCATCGTGGTGATAGCGCCGAACTCGTCCGCGGCCGACGCGCTGGCCGACATCCCGGCCGAACTGCCGCTGGTCACCGTGGACGGCGACCCGGACCGCCCGACGCCGCTGGTCACGGTCGACCAGGGCGCCGGGGCGTACGACGCCACCACGCATCTCCTGGAAGCCGGGCACTCGACGGTGTGGCACGTCTCGGGCCCCACGGACTGGTTCGACGCGGCCGGGCGCGTGCACGGCTGGCGGCGGGCGCTGGAGATCCACAACGCCGAGGTGCCGCCGGTGGTGGCGGCCGACTGGAGCGCCGCGGCCGGTTACAAGGCCGGGCAGATGCTGGCCAGGATGCCCGAGGTCACCGCGGTGTTCGCGTCCAACGACCATCTCGCTCTGGGCGTGCTGCGCGCGATGTACGAGCGCGGCCGCCGGGTGCCGCACGACGTGAGCGTCGTCGGGTTCGACGACGTGCCGGAGGCCGAGTTCTTCATCCCGCCGCTGACGACGGTCCGGCCGGACTTCGCGGCAGTGGCGCGCGAGACGCTCAGCCTGCTGCTCGAGCAGGTCAGCGAGGGCGAGTCCGCGCAGCCCCGGCGGACGATCGAGCCGACGCTGGTGCTGCGCAAGAGCGTCGGTCCGCCCGCCTGATGTCGTGCCTCGAGGACCCTGGTCGGCGACCCGCCGACCGGGGTCCTTTGTCGTGCGTTCACTCTTGTGCGCATACCGGTTCTATCAAGGCTTTTCAGGACCTCACGTCAGCATCTTGACGGGCGGAATGTTAGCGATAACACTCACCTCGTGACTGACAAGACGATCCATCCCGACGCGTGTGTGGTGGGCGTCGACTTCGGCACGTTGTCGGGGCGCGCGGTGGTTGTGCGCGTTCGTGACGGCGCCGAGCTCGGCACCGCGGTGCACGACTACCGCCACGGCGTGGTGGACAGCGTTCTGCCGGTGACGGGCCGGGCCCTGCCGCCGGAGTGGGCGCTGCAGGTGCCGGCCGACTACCTCGACGTCCTGCGGCCTCGACGTCCTGCGGACCGCCGTCCCGCAGGCCGTCGAGGCCGCCGGGATCGCTCCGGAGCTCGTGATCGGCATCGGCACGGACTTCACGGCGTGCACCATGGTTCCGGTGACGGCCGACGGGAAGCCGTTGTGCGAGCTGCCGGAGTTCGCGGACAACCCGCACGCCTACATCAAGCTCTGGCGCCACCACGCCGCCCAGCCGCAGGCCGACCGCATCAACGATCTCGCCCGCGAGCGCAAGGAAGCGTGGCTCCCGCGCTACGGCGGGCTCATCTCCTCGGAGTGGGAGTTCGCCAAGGGCCTGCAGGTCCTGGAGGAGGCACCGGAGGTCTACGCGGCGATGGCCCACTGGGTCGAGGCCGCCGACTGGATCGTCTGGCAGCTCACCGGCGAGTACACCCGCAACGCCTGCACGGCCGGCTACAAGGGGATCCACCAGGACGGCGGATATCCGAGCGAGGAGTTCCTCGCCGAGCTCAACCCGGAGTTCCGCACGTTCGTCCAGGACAAGCTCGACCACCCGCTGTCCGCCCTCGGCGACAAGGCCGGCGAGCTCACGGCGGAAGCCGCGCAGTGGACCGGGCTGCCGCAGGGGATCGCGGTCTCGGTCGGCAACGTCGACGCCCACGTCACCGCACCGGCCGCGCAAGCTGTCGGACCCGGCCAGATGGTCGCGATCATGGGCACCTCCACCTGCCACGTGATGAGCGGCGAGGCCCTGGCGGAAGTCCCCGGCATGTGCGGCGTGGTCGACGGCGGCATCGTGCCGGGCCTGTGGGGTTACGAGGCAGGCCAGTCCGGCGTCGGCGACATCTTCGCCTGGTACGTGAAGAACCAGGTGCCGGCCGCCTACCACGAGCAGGCCGCCGAACGCGGACTCTCCGTGCACGAGCTGCTTTCCGAGCTGGCGGCGGAACAGGTACCCGGCGAGCACGGCCTGATCGCGCTGGACTGGCACAGCGGCAACAGGTCCGTGCTGGTCGACCACGAACTGTCCGGTGTGGTCCTCGGGCAAACCCTGGCCACGAAGGCGGAAGACGTCTACCGCGCACTCTTCGAAGCCACGGCGTTCGGCACGCGGGTCATCGTGGACACGTTCACCGACGCGGGTGTGCCGGTGACCGAGCTGGTGATCGCGGGCGGCCTGATCAAGAACCCGCTGCTGATGCAGATCTACGCCGACGTCACCGACCTGCCGTTGTCCGTCATCGGTTCCGAGCAGGGTCCGGCACTCGGCAGCGCGATGCACGCGGCCGTCGCGGCGGGCGCCTACGAGGACATCCGCGAGGCGGCCGGAGCCATGGGTTCCGTCAAGCGCAACGTCTTCACGCCCATCCCGGAGAACGTCGACGCCTACGAGCGGCTCTTCCTGGAGTACCAGGAGCTGCACGACCACTTCGGTCGGGGTGGCAACGATGTCATGCGCCGGCTGCGCAAGTTCCGCCGTGAGGCACTCGAGGGAAAGAACTGATGTCCGCCACGGCAGAGCTGCGCCGCACGGTCGCCGACCTGCACCGCGAGCTGACGAAGTACGAGCTGGTGATCTGGACCGCGGGCAACGTCTCCGCGCGGGTTCCCGGCCACGACCTGATGGTCATCAAGCCGTCCGGGGTGTCCTACGACGAGCTCGGGCCCGACGCGATGGTGGTGACCGACCTGTACGGCAACCTCGTGGAAGGCGAGTTCGCACCGTCGTCGGACACCGCGGCGCATGCGTACGTGTATCGGCACATGCCCGATGTGAACGGTGTCGTGCACACGCATTCCCCTTACGCCACAGCGTGGGCGGCGCGCGGCGAACCCATCCCGTGCGTGCTGACGATGATCGCGGACGAGTTCGGCGGCGAGATCCCGGTCGGCCCGTTCGCGTTGATCGGTGACGACTCGATCGGCCAGGGCATCGTGGAGACGCTGAGGAACAGCAGGTCGAAAGCCGTCCTGATGCGCAACCACGGCCCGTTCACGGTCGGCCCGACCGCGAAGTCCGCGGTGAAGTCCGCCGTGATGCTGGAGGACGTGGCACGCACCGTCCACTTCGCACTCCAGCTGGGCAAGGCCAGTGCCATCGACCAGCAGGACGTCGACCGGCTTTACGAGCGCTACCAGAACGTCTACGGGCAGTGAGCCCACGAGGAGAGCACATGTCGTTCGCGGGCAAGCCGCAGGTCTGGTTCCTCACCGGCAGCCAGCACCTCTACGGCCCAGAGACGCTCGACCAGGTGGCGGCGCAGTCCCAGCAGATCCAGCGCATGCTCGCCGACTCCGGCAAGATCAGCACCGAGATCGTGTGGAAGCCGGTGCTCACCGACGCGGCCGCGATCCGCTCGATCATGCAGACGGCGAACAACGACCCGTCGTGCGTGGGTGTGATCGCGTGGATGCACACGTTCTCGCCGGCCAAGATGTGGATCACCGGTCTCGATCTGCTGCGCAAACCGCTGCTGCACCTGCACACCCAGCTCAACGAGGCGCTGCCGTGGTCCACGATCGACATGGACTTCATGAACCTCAACCAGGCCGCGCACGGTGACCGCGAGTTCGCCTACGTGCAGACGCGCATCGGCGTGGCGCGCAAGACGGTCGCGGGCCACGCGAGCGATCCGCAGCTGGCCGGCCGGATCGACGGCTGGGCGCGCGCGGCGGCCGGTCTGGCGCACCTGCGGTCGTTGAAACTCGCTCGGTTCGGCGACAACATGCGCGACGTCGCGGTGACCGAGGGCGACAAGGTCGAGGCCGAGCTGCGGTTCGGCGTCTCGGTGAACACCTACGGCGTCAACGACCTCGTGGACAAGGTCGACGCGGTGCTGGACTCCGACATCGACCTGCTCGTCGCCGACTACGCCGAGACCTACCGCCTCGCACCGGAACTGGCGCGCGGGGGAGACCGGCACGCGTCGCTGCGGTACGCCGCGCGCATCGAGATCGGCCTGCGCTCCTTTTTGGACGAAGGCGGCTTCGGCGCGTTCACCACGAACTTCCAGGACCTCGGCGGCCTGAGGCAGCTGCCGGGCCTTGCCGTGCAACGACTGATGGCCGACGGCTACGGCTTCGGCGGCGAGGGCGACTGGAAGACCTCCGCCCTGCTCGCCGCCGTGAAGGCGATGGGCACGGGGACCGGGCGCGGCACCTCGTTCATGGAGGACTACACCTACCACTTCGGACCGGGTGAGCCGAAGGTGCTGGGCGCGCACATGCTGGAGGTGTGCCCGACGATCGCGTCCGACGTGCCGTCGTGCGAGGTCCACCCGCTCGGCATCGGTGACCGCGAGGACCCGGTGCGGCTGGTGTTCGACGCGACGCCCGGCCCCGGCGTGGTGATCGGTCTCGCGGATCTCGGTGACCGCTTCCGGTTGGTGGCCAACGAGATCGAGGTCGTCGGACCGGACGAGCCGCTGCCGAACCTGCCCGTCGCACGCGCGGTGTGGCGGCCGGCGCCGTCGCTCTCGACGTCGGCGGAGTGCTGGCTCACCGCGGGCGGACCGCACCACACCGTGCTGACCCAGGCAGTCGGATCCGAGACGCTGCACGACTTCGCCACGATGGCGGCCACCGAACTGGTGCTGATCGACTCGGCGACCACGCCCGGCCAGTTCGGCGACCGCCTGCGCTGGAACTCGGCCTACCACCGCCTCGCGGCGGGGATGCGCTGACTGACGTCGCCGGCGTAGAACGCGGCGATCCGCTTCCAGGTCGCGACGGGGTTGGAGTACATCGGCAGATGCCCGCTGTGCGGGATCTCCGCGAGCTCCACCCCGTTCGCGTCCAGCGACGGCAGATAGGACAGTGACGCGCACTCCTCGCCGTAGAGGTACATCTTCGGGATGGGGAGTGCGAGGAACTTGTGCAGCAGCTCGCCGTGGTCGGCGAGCTCGACCACGGACCGCATGATGCCGGGCACCGCGCCCGGACGGATCTTGTGCGGCAGGTTGGCGGCGTACAAACCGCTCGAGTAGCCGTGGCCGCGGCGGACGCTCTCGATGAACCGGCTGTAGAGGTCGCCGGAATCCTGGTGGGACATCAACAACCGGGTCGGCGCGCAGTCCTCGGGGGCCAGCGTGCCCTTGATGTTGACGAAGCTGAGCACCCGGCCCGGCTCGCGGTGGGCGAGCAGCAGTGCCGTGAGGCCGCCGAGGGAGTGCCCGACGACGTGGTACCGGCCGATGCCCGCCCGATCGAGCATCGCGTGCGCGGTGTCCACCAGGAACGGTACGTCGATCGCCCCGAGATCGGCGCATTCCGTGGCGCCGCAACCGGGCAGGTCGAAGGCGAGGAACGCGCGGCCGGCGAAGTCGTGCCGCTGCGTGATGTCGGTGTAGTCCTCCTTGCTCGTGCCGAACCCGTGCAGGAACACGATCGGCTCGGTGGGGCCGCCGCGGTGCACCGCGGCGATCTTGAGGTTGACTCCCTGAACTCTCAGGCGGAGCAGTTCGTGCACGACTCTGTGCCCGGATGGCATGGCGATCCCCGAATTTCTGCGCAGGTGCGGTCTGCGGTACGAGACAGTCAGCATCGCACTTGCTGTGAACGCTCACAAGTAGTTGAACCCTTGACCGTCCCGGTCCGTATCCCGCTGTGCCGGCATATCCGTCCACTGATTCGTGAGGGTTCGAAATGTCGAGAGCACATGCAAAACCACAGCGACGCAAGCGGGTGCTCGTTGCCGGAGTCGCCGTCGCCGCGACCTTGACGGTCGGGGGCGCGATCGCCGCGTTCGCCGCTGGTGGGAACAACAGCGCTGGTCAGTCGATCGCCTGCCCCAAGCCGGTCATCGGTGTCGCGGTTCCCGCGCAGGCGCAGGCCGAGGTCCAGCGTGAACTGGCCAATCTGGACAAGCAGATCGCCGAGGCGAACAACAGGCTGCGCACCTCCGCGGGTGAAGGAGGGCCGAATTTCGTGCAGAACGCCATTCTCGGCCCGCTGAAGGACAAGCGGGTCGCGGCGCTGAACCGCATCGAGACCGCGATCGGCCGGAACGCGGCGAAGCCGGAAGGCCTGGAGAGGTTCGCTCCCTGCGGGCTCGGCCAGGCTCCGGCTGTTCCCGCGCCGGCGGCCACCTCGCCCAAGCCGTCGTCCGGAACCGGTTCCGGCACCGGGTCGTCGGCGTCGGGGAAGACGATCGAGTGCCCGGTTCCGGTGCTGCAGAACGTTCCCGCGAAGGCCAAGGCCGAAGTGGACCGTGAGCTGCAGAACCTCAACAAGCAGCAGGCGGAGGCCAACGAGCGGCTGCGCACGTCAGCCGGTCAGGGCGGCCCGAACTTCGTGCAGAACGCGATTCTCGGGCCGTTGACGGGCAAGCGGGCCTCCGCGCTCGACAGGATCGCGATCGCCATCGGCCGCGTCGGTGAGCGGCCTCAAGGACTGGAACGTTTCGCCACCTGCTCGCTCAAATAACCCTCCTCGGGGTCGAGAGCCACAGGGCCCGCCTCTCCTCGGGGGTGAGCGTTCCAACGAGGGACTGCCGAGCGGACGCGCCACCGCTCGGCAGGACCTTGACGCACCACGCGGTCCTCGGTAGATGTTAGCGCGAACATCGCCCGTTCAACGGAGAACCGATGACCAGATTCCCTGCCCTTCTCGCCGCTTCGGCGCTCACGCTGTCCACAGTGGTCTCCAGCGGCGTCCCTGCCACTGCCGCCGTGGAGTCCGTGACCGTGCGGCCGGATCCGACCTATCAGCAAGAGCCGTTCCAAGGTTGGGGTACGAGCCTCGTCTGGTTCGCCAACGCAACCGGGGGATACCCGGACGAGATCCGCAACCAGCTCGCGGAGCTGCTGTTCGGTGAGGACGGACTGAACCTCAACATCGCCCGCTACAACATCGGCGGCGGCAACGCCCCGGACGTGCCGCAGTACCTGCGCGCGGGTGCGGCCGTCCCCGGCTGGTGGAAGGCGCCGGCCGGTACGAAGCGCACGGACACCGACTGGTGGAAACCGAACGATCCCAAGTTCTTCGACGCCTCGGCGGACCCGAACCAGCGGTGGTGGGTCGACCGGATCAAGTCGGACGTCACCAGGTGGGAGGCGTTCAGCAACTCGCCGCCGTGGTTCCAGACCGTCAGCGGCTACGTGTCCGGCGGGCTCGACGCCAACGCCGACCAGTTGCGCGAGGACCGGATCAAGGACTTCGCCGCGTACCTGACGCAGGCGACCGCGGAGCTCGAGCGTTCACACGGCATCAAGTTCTCGACGCTCGACCCGTTCAACGAGCCCAACACCCCGTACTGGAGCACGAAGCTCGGCCCGGACGGCAACCCGACCGGTGGCCGCCAGGAGGGCGCTCACATCAGCCCCGCGCTGCAGGCGAAGGTCGTGCCCGCGGTGGCGGATGCGTTGCGCGCCAAGCGGTCGAAGGCCGTCGTGTCCGCTCCGGACGAGACCAACCCCGGGATCTTCGCGGACGACTGGGCGGGCTATCCGGCCGACGTGCGTCAGCAGCTCGGCCAGTTGAACGTGCACACTTACGGTCAGGACCGCCGCACGTCCGCGCGTGACATCGCCAAGGCGGCGGACAAGCCGTTGTGGATGAGCGAGGTCGACGGCTCCTGGGGGACGAAGCAGGACTTCACCGCCATGGACTCCGGCCTGGGCATCGCCGCACGGGTGATCGACGACCTGCGCGAGCTCGAACCGCGCGCGTGGCTGTTGTGGCAGGCGGTCGAGGACTACGACAACATGAAGCCCGGCGGCGAGACGCCGGACGGGATGAACTGGGGCGTCGTCCAGATCCCGTTCAACTGCGGCCCGCAGGACACGCTCGCGACGTGCCCGGCCCGCGTCAACTCCAAGTTCCACACGCTGCGGAACTTCACCCACTACGTGAAGCCCGGCGACCGCCTGGTCAAGGTCAACACCAAGTCGGACGTGGCGGCGGTGCGCAACACCGAGCTGAAGACCGTGGTGCACCTCAACCAGTCCGAGCAGCCGCAGTCGGTGACGCTGGACCTCTCCGGCTTCGGCTCGGTGCGCCCCAACGCTTCCGTGCGGCCGATCGTCACGGACATGTTCGGTGCGCTGACGAAGGGCGCCGCGGTTCGTGTGAAGGACCGCAAGGCAACGCTCACCGTTCCCGCGCGGTCGGTCGTCACGTTCGACGTGTCGGGTGTCAGCGGCCTCAACCGCTCGGCCGCGTTGAACGGCGAGTACCGGCTGACCGGTGTGCAGAGCGACAAGTCCCTTGCCCCGTCCGGAACCTCGCTGGTGCAGCGCACGACGGACACCGCCGCACGCGACCAGGTGTGGCGGCTGGAGCGCAAGACGGGCGGCTACGACAGCGACGTCCAGTTCGCCGTGGTGAACACCGCCACCGGCCAGCGAATCGCGGCAGTGGACGGTAACGCGACGCTGACCAAGTCCGACAGTCCCGCTGCCCGGTGGCTGCTGTCATCGACCGGCGACGACAGCTGGACGTTCGTGAACGCCGCGACCGGAGCGCTGCTCGACGTCGTCGGCGAGTCGCGTGAGGACGGAGCCAGAATCGGCCTGTACCACGCGACTTCCGGTGCGAACCAGCGCTGGACAGCAAGATCTCGTTGAGTTGAAGCATTCAGGAGTGACGGTGGCGCGCAAGCACGTGTTGGTGA
This sequence comes from Lentzea aerocolonigenes, assembly GCF_000955955.1. Taxonomy (GTDB): domain Bacteria; phylum Actinomycetota; class Actinomycetes; order Mycobacteriales; family Pseudonocardiaceae; genus Lentzea; species Lentzea aerocolonigenes_A. Next base: position 12,718 of record NZ_JYJG01000019.1, on the reverse strand, counting down.
TGTTGACCCTGCTCTGCGCGGGGTGCACAGCCGCACCACCCGCGCCGCCACCGTCCTCCCGAACACCGCTGAAACCACCCTCACTGATCAACGAGGTGGTACCGCCGCAGAACGTGATCACGGTCGTGAGCGACGTGATCGACGCGCGCACGGTCGAACTGGCCGACGGCTCCCGCGTCCGGGTCGCGTCACTGGCGGAACCCAAGGCGTGCTGGGCCGCGGCGTCACTCGACTTCGCCAGGTCGACACTGCTGGCGCGATCCGTGCGGTTCACCGGCCTCACCCCTGGCGAGATCACCCTCGAACTCGAGGACGGCACCGACTACGCGATCCTCGCCGTGCAACAGGGCGCGTTGCAACCGGAAGGTGTCGACGGCGGCCCGCTGATCAACGCCCAATCCGAGGCCTCGGCAGCCAAGCGCGGCCTGTGGGGCCCACCCTGCGACGGCTCGGACACGGCCAAACCTCCTTCACCCCAGCCACCGGCCATGCCTCCTCCCGCACCGCCGGCGACATCGCGCGAAACCCCGCCGGCCACGACCACCGCGCGACCGGCCGCGAAGACCTGCGCTGTCGTCTACCAGGTCACGGGCCAGTGGCAGGGCGGATTCCAGGCCAATGTGACCGTGCGCAACACCGGCACCCAGCCGACCAACGGCTGGACGTTGCGGTGGAGCTTCTCCAACGGCGAATCGGTGCGCGACATGTGGAACGCCTCACCGCGCCAGTCCGGCTCGACCGTCACGGCGGTCAACGCCGACTACAACCCGCAGATCCCACCGGGCGGGTCGGTGCAGATCGGCTACAACGGCAACGCCCGCGGCCCGCACTCGGCGCCGGCGGCGTTCACCTTCAACGGCGCGCAGTGCTCGGTCGAATAACCCGATGGCCGTGGTCAACTCGGCTGATCGCTGGAACCGAACGCCGGCGTGAGTTCGCCGTCGCCTGGCTGACCGGGCGCCAGGTCGTGCGCCCGGCGGCGGTCGAGGTGATCGGCATGCGGTCATCGGCCTGGTGCTCGGGTGTGTCGTGGCCGGGGCAGGCCTGGTCGCCGTCGGTGGTGCGTCGATCGGTGTCGTGGCGACCAAGGAGTAGACGAAGGGAAGCGCAAGTCGCCGATCGTCTCGACCGCCTCGCCATCCGGGTGCGCCGCACCACGAGAGCAGAGACCTTCGCCTTGCGCTGCACGCGCTCCCACCTGGGTGGCGAGCTGCGTCCGTAGTCATCTTCAGACAGCGTGAAGGGATGGCGGGCATGAGGAAACCGGTTCTGGTCATCGTGCTGGCGGCGGTCGTGGTGGCCGTCGCCGCGGGGTTCGTCTTCGTGAAGTTCAGCGGCGGGCCGCAGGCGAAGGCGGGGGAGTGCGTCGCGTTGGCCAACCGCAACGGCGACCACGCGGACGTCACGGGCGCGGGGTGCGGCACAGACGTGAAGTTCAAGGTGGGCAAGGTGCTTGCCGACGGCACGAGCAGCTGCCCGGCGGGTGACGACGACTACGTGCAGGTCGTGCCGAACGCGGGCAGCGGCAAGCTGTGTCTGTTGCCCAACCTCGCGGAGGGCGTGTGCTACCGGCCCGCCGACGACGAGGACAGCTGGATCAAGGTGGAGTGCAAGGGCGAGGAGACGGTCAAGGTCACCAAGGTGTTCGCGTCGGCGGGGGACGACGCCGCGTGCCCGGACGGCGAGGACGTGGCGTCGATCGTCTACGCGGAGCCGCCCACGACCTACTGCCTCACCCTGGTGCAGCGGTCAACCGGTGAGCCGTCCGGTACGTAGAACCAGAGTATGAGCGGAAAGCACGTTTCAGCGCCGCGGCTCTCCCCACGGGTCGTGGCGCTGAGCCGTGAGCTGGCGCTGCTGGTGCTCGTCGGGGCGGTCACGTTCACCGCGACCCAGTACGTGACGGTGGACTGGGGGCCGGCGCCGTGCGACGACCCGGCGGTCGGAGCCGTGATCGCGGGTGCCGCGCTGGTGCCCGCCCTGTTGCGGCACAGGTTGCCCGTGGTCGCGGTGTTCGCTGCGGCGGCGTTGTTCGGCTGGTATCCGGCGACCGGCATCGCACTGGCGGTGGCGGCCTACAGCGTCGCGGTGCGGGTCCGTCAGCAGCGTCGGCGCAACGTCGTGCTGGTCTTGGCGGCGCTGGTGCCGGTGGTGGTCGGGCTGGTCGGGTCGGGCTACCAGTGGAAAGAGGTGTTCATCGACTTCGGCGTCTCGGTGCTGGTGTGCGTGGTCGGTCCGGTCGTCGTGCAAACCCTTCTCGTGCAACGTGAACAGCTCATCAGCGCCCTGCACGAGCAGACCAGGTACGCCGGGTCCACCGCGCGGCTGCAGGAACGGACCCGCATCGCGCAGGAGATGCACGACCTGCTCGGCCACCGGCTCAGCCTCATCTCCCTGTACGCGGGCAGCCTCGAGCTCGACGCGACCACTCCGCGGCACATCACCGACCCGGCCAGGCTCATCAGGGGCACCGTGCGCACCGCGATGGACGAGCTGCGGGCGACGCTGGGCATCCTCCGCCAGCCGGAACCCGCCAGCACCCAGCCCGCGGACACCACCGGCACCAAAGCGGACGTCTTCCAGCTGGTGCGGCAGGCCAGGGCGGGCGGTGTCCAGATCGAGCTGGTGTGGACGGGTGCGGACCTGAGCGGCGTCGCGAGCCCGGTCCGCCAGGCGGTGCACCGGATCGTCCGCGAAGGCCTCACCAACGTCTGCCGCCACGCTCCGGGAGCACAGGGCGAAGTCGTGGTGGAGCACGCGAGCGACTGCGTCCGCGTCGGCGTGTTCGACAGCGGCGCGACGACGGCACCGGTGCCGGGCACCGGGCTCGGACTGGCCGGCGTGCAGGAACGGGTCCGGCTGCTCGGCGGCAGCTTCGACGCCGGACCTCGGCAGACGCGCGGATTCCGGGTCACCGCAACGCTTCCGCTCACCGCGACCGCTCCGGTCCCGGTCAGCGACAGTCCCGAACGCCCAGAGGACCAGCTCGCCCGCGCCGGCATGTCCGCGATCCTCGCGACCGGGCTGATCGGCGCGGTGGCGATTCTCGTCGTCACCTTCAACACCGTGATGTTCGGCTATCCCGGCGAGACCGGGCAGTTGCCGTTCGAGACCGTCGCCCTCGGCAGCACGCGCGACCAGGTCACCGAGACGACCGGGCCGGACAGCCCGCTCGCCCGGCTGGCGGCTCGCGGCGTCGAACCGGCGCGGCCCGCGAACGTCCAATGTTCTTACAGCTACTACCAGGAGGACGACAACACCATGATCGAGCGCTACTGCTTCCACCGAGATCTGCTCGTGCAGAAGACCCGGTTCGGACTGCCGAAGCCGTGACCGCGCAACCGATCCGGGTGATGCTGGCCGACGACGAGCAGCTGCTGCGCGAGGGTGTCCGGCTGGTCCTGCGGCACGCCGACGACATCGAGGTCGTCGCGGAGGCCGGTGACGGCGAAGAGGCGGTGCAACGTGCCTGTGCGCAACCGGTCGACGTCGCACTCGTGGACATCCGCATGCCGGGCACCGACGGCCTGACCGCCGCCGAGCAGCTCGCCGAACGAGCGCCCGCGGTCAAGGTCGTCATGCTGACCACGTTCGGGGAACAGGAGTACATCACGCGAGCCCTGCGCGCGGGCGCCGCCGGGTTCATCCTCAAGGACAGCGGCCCGCAGGAGCTGATCCACGCGGTGCGGGCGGCGGCTCACGGTGGTGCGATCCTCTCGCCCCGCATCACCAAGGACCTCATCGCCTCGCACCTGACGGCCACGGACGGACGCGCGGTCAAAGCACAGCGGCTCGTGGCCGCGTTGAACGAACGCGAACGCGAGGTGCTCGTCATGGTCGGCGTCGGCGCGTCGAACGCCGAGACCGCCCGGCTGCTCTACATGGGAGAGGGGACGGTCAAGACCTACGTGAGCCGCATCCTCGCGAAACTGGGCTGTGCCAACAGAACTCAAGCCGCGATCGTCGCTCACGACGCGGGGCTGCTGCCGAACAACTGAGAGGAGCCCGGGACCGCCGTCGGCCCGGGCTCCTCTCTCAAACCACCGTCACGCGGCGCACTTGCGCGCTGCGGCGGCGGCCTGGTTCGACTTGGTCGCGGACTGGGCCGCGACCTTCTTGGCGTTCGCGGCACGCTTCGCCTGCGCGGCCGCCTGCTGCTTGGCCTTGTTCGCCGCAGCCGCTGCCTGGTTGGCCGCCTGCTGAGCCTGGTTGGCCTTGTTGACGTCAGCCTGCTGCTTGGTCTGCTGCGCCTTCTTCGCGGCCGCCTCGGCGGCCTGCTTGGCGGTGTTCGCCTTCTGCTGCGCTTTCTGCGCCGCCTGCTGAGCGCGCTTGGCCGTGTTGTCCGCGCGCTTGGCCGCCCGCTGTGCCTTGCCGGCCTGGTTCTTCGCGTTGTTCGCGGCCTGGTTCACGGCCTGCTTCTGCTGCGCGTTGCACTGGGCAGCCGCGGCCAGGCTCGTACTCGTGGTGGGGCTCGCCGCGCTTGCACCACTGGCGAGTCCGACGCTCACCGCCGCGGCCAGGACCGCGACCACCACACCGCGCTGGACGAGCTGCTTCTGGTTCGGCATCTGGGTTTCCTCTCGGGTTCGGCGCCTTTCGACGAGGAGTACGGCGGTTCGCCGGGCCGCCGTTCAGCCCGTCCTGGACAGCGAAACGATCGGAGCGGGCGCCGAGACGACCGGCTTCCGAACCCGAGACGATCGGCAACTTGTGGCTCGTGTTTCTAGAGCCGCTGCAGCAGGAAGCGTTGGTTGAGACCACTGCCTGCGGCGTACTGCGAGATGCGGGCGCCGTCGGCGGTGGAGGACTCCCAGACGTCCATGGCGAGTCCGCTCTGCCGGTTGACGAGGCTGACCACCCCGGCACCCTGGTCGACGACCTGCCACTGCTGGGAGGTCGCGCCGGTGTCGGTCTGCTGGGTGATGTCCGCGCCGCTGCTCGAGCTCGCGACGTGGAGCACAAGACCGCTGTGCCGCGCCCTGATCCGGTAGTAGCCGCCGCCGGAGTCGAGGAAGTCGAACACCTGGTTCTGCCCGCCCGTGGCGGTCCACTGGATCGCACGGGCGCCTGCCGCGGTGGAGGCACCGTTGATGTCGAGGAGTTTGCTGCTGTGCTGGGCGGCGAGCCGGTAGTCCACGCCCGGCTGCACCGGGCCGCTACCGCCACCCGCGGTGCCGACGGGCTTGCGGGACAACGCCAGCGCCTGACCGACGTCGGGCAGAGGCCGCAGCCGGTAGGTGTAGGTGTAGTCCCGGTTGGGGAAGAGCTTGTAGGTGTCGAGGGGTTGCGCGCCCCAGCTGTCGTTGCCGCCGACGCCGGTCTGCCGCAGGTTCAGCCGCAGCACGACGTCCTGCCGCCGGGTCAGCTGGTAGTCGTGCCGGGTGCCCTTCGAGAGGTCCTCCGGGGTGAAGTAGGACGCGTTCACCTCCAGCAGCGGTTCGGCGTACGCGAGCAGGCCGCGGCCGTTGGCGTTGACCAGCGCGACCCAGCGGACGTCGGTCTTGTTGCCGTTCTCCTGCGGCCGGAGATAACCGGTCCACTGCTCGGCGACGGTCGACGAGTACACGCCGACGTCGGAACCGGTCTTGCGGTCCCACTGGTTCTCCTGCGGGCCACGGCCGTAGTAGCGCAGCCGGGAGAGCTCACCCGGCACGAACAGCATCGTCCCGACCTCGGGGATGTACGGCAGCGATGACGATCCGGGGTGCAGGGTGTTGTCGACCTTGATCTCGCCGTTGCCGTAGATCGTGTACGTCGTCGAATACGTCGACGCGGTGCTGGTCGGCAGGGTGCCGCTGACGGTGATCCTGGCGGCGCGGTCGGACGGCCGGTCGAGGACGACGCGGCTCACCGTGCGGTTCGCGCCGGCGTTGCGCCACGTGCCGTTGCGGTTCGGGTGGCCGTTGCCGACGTCGTTGTCCGTCGGTGCCCGCCAGAAGTTGGGCACCGCGCCGGAGTTCAGCAGCCGCATGCCCATCGCGTCGTAGGAGGTGATCAGACCCGACGCCTTCGCGATGACCACGCTGAAGTCCTGGCCGGTCACGGTGATGCGGTCGCCGGCCTCGGTGGCGGTCACCACCGGCACCGACGTGACCGGCGTCGGCACGACCGGCGGGCTGCTGAGGTTGACGGGCAGTTGTTGTTTGGCCACCTCGAAACCGGCTTCCGCCCACGGCGTCGCCGCCCGCAGCCTGAACGACAGCTGCAGGAAGTGTTCCTCGCCCGGCGCAGGGTCGGCCGGGCGCTGGAGCGGCACCTGCACGGTCTTGCTCGACAGCGGAGGGATGTCGAGCTGCGCCGCCGTCAACTCTCCACTTTGGACAACGGTGCCGTCGGCGACCAACGCCCAGGTGCCGGCGAACTCGTTGACGTTGGTGAACAAGTACTCGTTGGTGATCTGAACGCTCCCGGCGGCGCCGGCGCTCGCGACGTTGATCGCCTGGTAGACCTGCTTGACCTCGACGGCCTTCCCGCTGATCCGCCGGTCCGGGGTGACGATGCCGTCGCCGCTGAAGGCACCGTCGTTCGGGTTGTCGCCCCAGTCGCCGCCGTAGGCCAGGTACGTTGCGCCGGTCGAGGACTTCCAGGTCAGGGCCTGGTCGACGAAGTCCCAGATCCAGCCGCCCTGCAGGATCGGGTTGGCCCGGATGACGTCCCAGTACTCCTTGAGGTTGCCGGTGGAGTTGCCCATGCTGTGGGAGTACTCGATCATCACGTAAGGGCGGCGGTCGCCTGTGTCCCTCGCCCGGTTCGCCACCCCGGCGGGGCTTTCGTACATGGCCGAACGGATGTCGCTGACCTGCGGCCGGTTGTCGCCCTCGTACTGGATCATCCGGGTGGGGTCGGCCGCGCGGATCCAGTCGCGCATCGCGACGAAGTTGCTGCCACCACCGGCCTCGTTGCCGAGCGACCACATGATCACCGAGGGGTGGTTCTTGTCCCGGTGCACCATCTGCGCGGCGCGGTCCAGCACGGCTGGGGCCCAGTCCGCCTTCGAGTCGGGGTAGTTGTCGCGGATCCCGTGGGTCTCCAGGTTGGCCTCGTCCACGACGTACAGCCCGTACTCGTCGGCGAGGTCGTACCACACCGCGTTGTTCGGGTAGTGCGACGTGCGCACCGAGTTGATGTTGAGCTGCTTCATCACCGTGATGTCGCGGACCAGGTCCGCACGGGTCAGCGCCGCCCCGCGGTCCGGGTGCATCTCGTGCCTGTTGGTGCCGCGCAACGACACCGGCTGCCCGTTGATCCGCATGAGGCCGTTCTTGAGGGCGAACTCGCGGAAGCCGACCCTGGCCGACACGGTCTGGATCACCGTGCCCGCCGGGTCCTTCAACGACAGCACCGCCGTGTAGAGGTTCGGGTGCTCTGCGGACCAGAGTCGTGGCCCCTGCACCGCTTTGGCACCGCGCCCGGTCGCCTCCTGCCCTGACGACGGCGAGTTCACCGGCGTGCGCAACGGTTCCGGCCACACCGGTTGCCGGTTCTGGTCGTACAGCTGGGTTTCCACGGAGAACGTGCCCGGCTGCTGCCCGCCGCTGTTGCGCAGGACCACCGCGACACCGAGGTCGGCGTTGGTGTAGTTGTCCCGCAACGGCGTGGTGATCGTGAAGTCGCGCAGGTGCACGGGTGGCAGTGAGTAGAGGAACACCGGCCGGAAGATCCCGGACAGCCGGATCATGTCCTGGTCCTCCAGCCAGTCCCCGTCCGGATACCGGAAGACCTCGACCGCGATCAGGTTCGAACCCGCGCGGACGTTGTCGGTGATGTCGAACTCCGAAGGCGTGTACGAACCTTCGCGGTAACCGACCTTGGTGCCGTTGACCCACAGGTAGAACCCGGACTTGACGCCCTCGAAGTGGATGTGGACCCGACGCCCCTGCCACGTGGGCGGAAGTGTGAACGTCGTCCGGTACTGGCCGACCGGGTTGACCCGTTGCGGCGCGAACGGCGGTTGCGCGTTCTCGTTCTGGCCGTTGCCGCCCCACCACGGATAGGTGACGTTGACGTAGATCGGGTTGTCGTAGCCGTGCAGCTGCCAGTTGGACGGCACCGGGATGGTGGCCCAGCCGCTGTCGTCGACGTCGGTCCGCCAGAAGTTCAGGTCGCGGTCCGCGGGTTTGTTGACGTGCTTGAACTTCCAGGTACCGGTCAGGTCCTGCCGGAAGGGGGAGTTCGTGCGGTCCGCGGCCAGCGCCTGGGTGACGTCGGCGTACGGCATGAACGTCGCGTGCGGCGGCTGGGCGTTGACCTGGAAGATCCCGATGTTGTTGTTCCACTCGGGATAGCCGTTGGGCGGGTCGGGCCAGGCCGCGGCGGCCGCGGCCTGGGCCGGTGCCGGTTCGGCCGATGCGGGTGTGCCCAGCGCGGGAGCGGCCAGTGCTGCGAGCCCGCCGCCGAGCAGCGTGCGCCGGCGGATGATGCGCTGGTGGACCTGCTGAGCCTCGTCTGATGAGTTCGACAACGTTCGTCTCCTAGCCGGTCAGCAGGGGGAGTTGGTTTGCGTCAGCAGGCCCAGCCGCCACGGCAGGCTGTTGTAGTCGCCACCGGAGTTGGGATCGCGTCCCTGGTACAGGTAGCGCATGTTGCACGGGCTGATGCTCAGCGTCTGGTCGCGGCCGGACCGGATCATCTCGCCGTGACTGATGTCCCGCGTCCACGAACCGGCGGGGAACGCGACGTTGGCCGCGCCCGCGAGCGGCGAGCTCTCGGTGTCGGCCAGCGCCGTCCACGGGCCGGAGATGCTGCTCGACGTCCAGGACCGGAAGTACCGGCCCTGCGACCCGATCGCCTCGACGATCAGCACGTACTGGTTCGAACCGTCCACTTTGTACACGTTGGACGCCTCGAACAGCTTGTACCTGTCCGAGTCCTGCGCGGCGATGACCGGTTCGCTCATGCCGTTCGGGAAGCTCCCGATCGCGGTCTGCGACCGGTACAGGTGACCGTTGTCGTCAGAGGAGAACAGGTGGCAGTTCACGGCGTCGCAGATGACCCACATGTCGACCCAGTAGCCGTTGCCGATGTTGTCCTTGATGATCTTCGGCATGTCCTGGTAGAAGTGCTTCGGCGCGGTCCAGCCTGCCGGGTTGTCGATGTCCGGGTTGGTGGAGTACGCGGCGTTGCCGTCCTGGTAGACCAGGTACCACAGGTTCTGGGGCGCGAAGTAGAACACCTCGGGTGCCGCCCGGTAGCCGGCGCCGATCCCCGACCGGTCGAGGTAGAAGTGCGGCGCCGCGCTCGCCTGCGCCCAGTCGGTGAAGCTCAGGTAGACCATGTTGTAGCCGGCCGCGTTCGCCACGCTGGCGAAGACGTGCCACTTGCCGTCGTGGTACACCACGGTCGGGTCCTTGATGCCCGCGATGTTGTGGGTGGCGTCGGACTTCGGTGCGATCAGCTGCTGGGTCGAGCTCCACGAGTACCGCGACGGCAGGGGACCGGGTCCGGGTCCTGGGCCCGGGTCGTTCAGGCCGGTCCACTGCTGGTTGGTGCCGCCGTTGCAGGACCAGATGATCACCTTGGTGCCGTTGGCGGTCCCGCGGCCGTTGACGTCGAGGCACAGTCCTGATTGGACGTTCGTGAGCGTGCCGTTGCCGCCCGCGTTCCACTTCTGGTTGTTGCCGCCGTTGCAGTTCGCGATGACCGTGTTCGCGCCGTTGCCCGTGCCGGAGGTGTCCAGGCACCGCTTGGAGTCGCCGGTGTAGACCGAGATCTCACCGGACGCCGCGCGCGTCCACTGCTGGTTCGATCCGCTGTGGCAGTCCCAGATCTGCAGCTGGGTTCCAGGGGAGGTCGACGAGTTCGGCACGTCGAGGCACTTGCCGGCCGAGACGGAGCGCAGCGTGCCATTGCCGCCACCACCGCCGCCGCCGTTCAGCGCGTCGAGCACCGCGGTGTACGCCTGCTTCTTGTTGTAGTTGCCGTCGAACAACAACGGGGTGTCGCCCGCCCGCCAGGAGTACTTGTCCGTGATGCCCCACGGGGTGATCCCGGTGCAGCGGGCCACCGCCAGGCAGGCCTGCGTCACCGCGCGGTACGTCGCGGCCTGGGCGGAACCGGAGCCGCCGACGTCGAGCTCCGTGATCTGCACGTCGACGCCGAGGTCGGCGAATCGTTGCAGGTTCGCCTGGTAGCTGCTCAGGTTCGCGCCCTGGCCGAGGTGACTCTGGAAGCCGACGCAGTCGATGGGCACGCCGCGGGACTTGAAGTCGCGCACCATGTTGTAGATGCCGGTGCTCTTCGCGTTGATGCCGTCGGTGTTGTAGTCGTTGTAGCAGAGTTTGGCGGCCGGATCCGCGGCGCGGGCGGTGCGGAAGGCGTCCTCCATGTAGCCGTCGCCGAGCCGCTGCTGCACGAACCACTGACGCCGGGTGCCGTTCTCCTCGAACGCCTCGTTCACCACGTCCCAGGCGTAGATCTGGCCCTTCCAGTGGCCGGCCACCTGGTTGATGTGGTTCGAGATCGCCGCGCGCAGGTCGTTGCCGTTGAGGCCGTTCACCCAGCCGGGAATCTGCTGGTACCAGACGAAGGTGTGGCCGCGGACCGACATGCCGCGGCTGCGCGCCTGGCTGACGATCTGGTCCGCCGGGCCGAAGTTGAACTGGTTCCTGCTGGGCTCGACGGTGTCCCATTTCATCTCGTTTTCCGGTGTGACGCTGTTGAACTCCGTGCCCCACGTGTTCACGTACGCCGAGTCGCCGAGATGGCTCTGGGAGATCGCGGCGCCGAAGTAGCGGCCGCTCTGGGCCGCCGCGGCACCGAGTGTGCTCGCCGCCGCGCTGGCAGGGGTGGAGAGTGCTGTGGTCAGGGTGGCCGCGGTGAGTCCGGCGGCGGTGAGAGCGGCGAGTGCCGATCTTCCTCGCCGTCGCAGGGGTGGACTGGTGAACATTGCAACCCTCGATTTCGTCGTTGAAGGTGGGTTACCCGAGCGCCCATTGCTGGTTGCTGCCGCCGTTGCAGGTCCACAGCTCGACCAGAGCGCCTTCTGCCGTGGACGCACCGGTCACGTCCAGGCAAAGTCCTGATTGGACACCGGTGACCGTGCCGTTCGGGTTGAGCTGCCACTGCTGGTTCGCCTGGCCGTTGCAGTTCCAGGTGATCACCTTGGTGCCCGCCGAGGTGCCCGCGCCGTTGGCGTCCAGGCACAGGGTGGCGCCGCCGACGGTGACGGTCAGCTGGTTCTCCGCGGTGCGGGTCCAGTTCTGGCCGGCCTGGCCGGTGCAGGAACGGATCTGCAGCTGGGTGCCGGAGCTCGCGCTGTCGAGGCACTTGCCCGCGCCGCTCGCGTGCAGCGGTCCGGTGCCGGTGCTGGCCCCGATGCTGTAGCCGGCTGCGGTGATGTTGGCCTGCACCGCGTCCTCGGTGGCGTTGGACGGGTAGCCGGAGGTCATGACGCCCTCGTAGAACGTGCCCGCGGAACCGATGCTGTTGTCGCCGCCGGTGCCGAGGATGATCGCGCCTTCCTTGCGCATCGGGTTGTACCCGTTGACGTTCGGGCGCTTGCCGTCGTAGTAGGTGGAGAGGGCACCGGCCTGGGCGTTGCCCGCGCGGATGGCCCAGTGGTTCGGCTCGCCCTTGATGATCGCGGTCAGGAACCGGTGGCTCACCGTGGGGTCGTTGGCGTTGTAACCGGCGTTGACGCCGGAGAACAGCCCGTTCTCGAGGTCCGCCATCACCCAGGGGCCGTTGCCCGTGCCGTAGCCCCAGACCTTGATGTTGCCGAAGTAGATGGCTTCCATCGTGCCGTTGCCGTTGTCCCGGCTGTTGCGCTCGGCGTTGCCGTAGTCGAAGCAGCAACCGCCGTTGTAGTGCGTGCCGTTGAAGATGGCGTACATGCCCTCTGGCTGGTCACCGGTCGCCGTGCCGGTGGCGTTGTTGTTGCGGTAGCCGGTTCCTGGTGCGACGAACACGCCGTACGCCTTGTGCCCGCCGACCATGATCGGTGCCGCGGTCGCGTTCGCCAGGTTGTCGTAGCCTCCCGGCGCCGGGCCGGGGAATCCGCCGGGCGGTGCCTGGGTGAGGTGGTTGTGCCGGGGGGACTGGTCGTAGACGATCGTGATGAGGCAGGTCGTGTTGGCGCAGAACGAATCCTGCGCCGCCGCGTCGGCCACCCCGCCGGCACTGAGCGGGCCGATGTCCCGCGTGGTGTTGTCCGACGAACGACGTATTTGGTACAGCGCACCGGCGTACGAGCCGTACAACGCGCGGGTCGTGCTGTGCGCGGCCACGCAGGGCGTGTTTCCCGCGGCGTAGATGTCGCACGGACCCTGCGCCGCGGCTTGCGACGTGCCTGCCGTCGCACCCGCGACCAGTGTCAGCGTCGCTGCGCCGGCGAACAGTCTGACGAGCCGGGATAATCGGGATGACATCGAGGAACTCCTTTGGGCACAGGGAGATCACCCGTTCATCCACAATGGATCAACGGGCTGATCGAACGCAGGATTCGATGAAGGTCAGGGGTTCATCGCGACAGAGATGGCCTGGGCGAAGTCGTGTCTTCGCCGGCGCGGGGCCGGTCGCCCGATCTCGGTGTGCGGCAGAGGCATGCGTTCGGTGACGGACATGCGTCGCTCCCTCGATGCTTCAGTGCATCGGTTCAGTGCGATACATCGCACCGAACATCGGGAAGTTTTGTAGCACACATCTGGAAGACCGGTCCAGGTCAGCCGAAGACGCGGCGCTGGATCTCCCGGCGGTAGTCGTCGAGGGTCCGGTCCACGTG
>NZ_JYJG01000018.1 GCF_000955955.1 Lentzea aerocolonigenes | reverse complement strand
GGTCCGGTCCACGTGCGCGGCCGCGGCTCCGGCGGCAGCGGCCTCGTCGCCGTCGCGGATGGCGCGGTAGATCGCGGCGTGCTCCTGCACGGCCTCCGCGGTGTGGCTGCCGACCGCGCCCTGCAGCCCGATGATGTTGGACTGGCGCTGCAGCCGGCGGGCTTCGCGCACCGCCGCGACGAGGAACTGGTTGTGCGAGGCCGCGGCGACGGCCAGGTGGAACTCGTCGTCGCCGCGGTCGAACAGCGCCCCCTGGCCCGTCTCGTGGCCTTCCCGGCACAGCTCGGCTGCGACCTCGATGGCGCGCAGCTCAGCGGGGGTGGCGCGGGTCGCGGCGTGCCTCGCGGCGGCGCTCTCCTGGACCCGGCGGAACTCGAAGAGCATGTAGACGTGGTCGAGGTCGGTCGGCAGGAAGAAACCGCCCAGCCGCGGGGACCCCAGCATTCCCTCGTCGTCGGCCACGTAGAGCCCGCGGCCCTTGTGTGCGCGCACCCTGCCCAGTGCCGAGAGGATCTTCACGGCCTCGCGCACCACCGTGCGGCTGGTCCCCATCTGCGCGGCCAGCTCGTTCTCGGTCGGCATGCGGTCGCCGGGACGCAGCTCGAGCTCGGCGATCAGCTGCAGGATCCGCTCGGCCACCCGCTCGTAGCCCGGCCGGTAGGGGGCGGGGGACACGTGCGCGGCTTCGGCATCCACCGAGACGGCTCCTTCATGAGTACGACTTTTTGGATCGTCGAACCAGGATACATGCGCGTCGAACGGGCAGGACAAGCCATCGATCGGGAATCGAACGTGGTCAGCGACGTGATCAGGCGGGCAACGAAGCAGCGGATAAGCATGCTCATTTTGCTTGACGCCCTCTTCGCCCGGCTGCTCTTATACCACCGGGCACAGCCCGCACCCGACTGGTCGCGATGAGTGACAGACTGCAGTGGAGCAGCCGATGAGTCTTCGTTGGAAAGCGCTTTCCGCCCTACGGCTGCTGGCCTCGGTGCTGCTCGCCGCCGGCCTGGTCACCAGCGTCTCGAACCCCGCACAGGCCTCCACGGCCCAGTTCAGGGGCGTGAACTGGGCCGACCAGAGGGACAACTTCGTCAACGGGGTGCTGTACCCCTCCGGGCTCAGCGCCTCGGACACCTACTCCTCGGCGGCCGTCGTCGCGGACCGGGTCGTCGGTCAGCTGTACTCGATCACCGGCGCCAACACGGTGCGGATCCCGATCAACGAGCCGACCGTGGCGAACTACTGGGGCACCTACACCGGCGCGCTCGACACCGCGCTCACCAAGGGCAACGTGATCTTCGCGTACTGGGCGCACACCGGCGGCCGGCCGCCGAACATGACGGCGTTCAACCAGATGTGGGACAAGGTGATCGCCAAGTACGGCGGAAACCCGAACGCCTACTTCGAGGTCATCAACGAGCCGCACGGTTACAGCACGGCCGACCTGAACAACATGTACAACGGCTGGCTCGCCAGGTACTCGGGCGTCCCGCGCGGCAGGGTGGTCCTCGACGGCGCCGGTCTCGCCCAGAACGTTCCCGCGGTCGGCAACGACAGCAGGCTGAACGGCACGCTGCTCGCGGTGCACGACTACTCGTTCTTCGCGGGATACGAGAGCGAAACCGAGTGGGGCAACCACATCGCGAGCTACATCGGCGGCTACGCGAGCCGCACCATCGCCACCGAGTGGGGCGGCGCGATGGGGCCGGGCACCAAGAACGGCGTGTACTTCGACGCCATCGACTACAGCATCCCCAGCGGGTCGTACATGGCCGACTACATCCGGGGTGTCAGCGCGAAGCTGCGCGAACTCGGGATGGGCGGCGTGTACTGGCCCGGCCTGCGCGACGGCGACTGGTACAGCCTGACGACGAAAACCGGCAGCGGTCAGAACATCGCGCTGTCGCTGACGAACCCTTCGGGACTGCAACGGTTGCGCTACTCCTGGGGTGTGGGCGACGCCGGCAGCACGACGGTCGAGATCCGCAACATCGGCACCGGCTGGTACGTCGACGGCCTCGGACGCACCACCGACTCCGCCGCGGGCCAGGGCACCGGCGGTACCAGCACGAGTCAGCGGTGGATCGTCGAGAACGCGGGCTCGCACGTCCGGCTCAAGAACGCGGTCACCGGCCTCTACCTCGACGGAGCCGGGCGCTCGTCCAACGGCTCCGAGGTGAGCCAGCGCGCGGGCGGCACCGCGACGAGCCAGCAGTGGATGGTGGTCACGGGCAAGAGCAGGGGCAACGACGTGCGCATCAGGAACCGCGCCACCGGCCTCTACCTCGACGGCATGGGCCGTACGTCCGCCGCCGCCACGCTCGGGCAGTGGAGTGACAGCGGTAGCGCGAACCAGCAATGGCGGTTCGTCGCGGCTGGCTGACGGGAGCGGCGTGAGGGTTGGCGTTCGACGAAGGCACGGTCGAATTCGACTCGAACGCCGTTCCACAATGGACTGGTTGCGTTGTGTGCACGGTGTTGTCATGTCCAAGGTATGTGAAGACTTCTCGCGTTGTTCTGCCGTCGCCGCGTCGTGCCCGAACTAGACCTGTGGTGCTGCTCGAACCCGGTCTTCGCCGCCTGCTGACCTCAGTTCTACCTCAAGTTCTTGCCATCGGTGCGGAAACCTGGGTAGGAGAGGGGCATGTTGCTGAGGACGGGCATGTCCCTTGTGCTGACCACGGTGTTGCTGACACCCACCGCCCATGCCGGTCCCGCCACCCCGCCGAGGTTGCCGGAACAGACCGGACACGGCGGTGCGGTGTCCAGTGTGGACCCCGACGCCACCCAGATCGGGATCGACGTGCTGCGCCGGGGCGGGAACGCCGTCGACGCCGCCGTGGCCACCGCCGCCGCGCTCGGTGTCACCGATCCCTTCTCCGCGGGCATCGGCGGCGGAGGCTATTTCGTCTACTACGACGCACACACCGGCCGTGTGTCCACATTGGATGGAAGGGAGACCGCCCCGCACGCGGCGGACGAGAACCTGTTCGTGGAGAACGGCAGCCCGTTGCCGTTCGCCGAGGCCATGACCAGCGGTCTGGCGGTGGGCGTGCCGGGCACACCCAGGACGTGGCAACAGGCGCTGCGCAAGTGGGGCACGACCAGTCTGCGTGAGGCGATGGCGCCCGCGCAGGACCTGGCCCGCCGCGGGTTCGTGGTCGACCAGACGTTCCAGACGCAGATCGCGAACAACGCCGACCGGTTCGGCGACTTCACCTCGACGCGCGACCTGTTCCTGCCCGGCGGCAAGCCTCCCGCCGTGGGCAGCGTGTTCCGCAACCCCGAGCTCGCGGACACCTACCGCGAACTGGCGCGCACCGGACTCGCCTCGCTGCACGGCGGGCCCATCGGACGGGACGTCGTGCGGACCGTGCAGCACCCGCCTGTCATGCCTGGTGCCACCCGCAACGTGCGTCCCGGGAAGATGTCGCTGCTCGACCTGGCGCGCTACCGCGTCGAGGAACGACAGGCCACTCACGTCGGCTACCGCGGTCTCGACGTGTACAGCACGGGACCGTCGTCAGGCGGCGGCACGACGGTCGGCGAGGCGCTGAACATCCTGGAGTCCACCGACCTGTCGAAGATGTCCGATGTGGACCACCTGCACCGGTTCATCGAGGCCACGAAGTTGTCCTTCGCCGACCGCAACCGCTGGGTCGGTGATCCCCGCTACTCGCGCGTCCCGACCGATGCCCTGTTGTCGCAACGGTTCGCCGACAGTCGTGCGTGCCTGATCAACCCCGGTGCCGTCCTGCCGGCGCCAGTTGCCGCGGGCGACCCGCACGACCCCAGGCCGTGTGGTGCGGCGGCTCAGGCCTCGCCGACGCGCCAGGACGCGGAGAACACCACGCACCTCGTCGTCACCGACCGCTGGGGCAACGCGGTGAGCTACACCCTCACCGTCGAGGCGGAGGGCGGCAGCGGCATCGTGGTGCCCGGCCGCGGTTTCCTGCTCAACAACGAGCTGACCGACTTCAGCTTCGTCCCCGTCACGCCGGGTGTGCCGGACCCGAACCTGCCCGGCCCCGGCAAGCGGTCGCGCTCGTCGATGGCGCCCACCATCGTGCTCGACCGCGGCGAGCTCGCGTTCGTGGTCGGTTCGCCCGGCGGTGCGACGATCATCACCACGGTCACGCAGATCCTCACATTGCACGTCGACCGCAAGCTCTCGCTGCTCGACGCGATCAGGGCACCGCGGGCGTCGCAGCGCAACTCGGCCGTGACGCCGGCAGAGGCGGCGTTCCTCGCGTCCGCGCAGGCGGAAGGGCTCGGCAGGCTCGGTCACCGGTTCAGCCAGGTCGCCGACATCGGTGCGGCGACCGCGATCGAACGGCTGCCGGACGGGCGCTGGCGTGCGGTGGCCGAACCGTCCCGGCGCGGCGGGGGAGCGGCCCGCGTGGTCCGCACCGGCTGACCGGTTCACCAGACGTGCCGCGGCAGGCGGTGGACACCACGTCCCGTCTGCCGCGGCATCACCACTTCCGCGCCTGAACGCCTGCGGGCGCTCCCTCCACAGTGGAGAGGGCGCCCGCAGCAAGGCGAACAGGTCAGCCGGCGACGCAGGAACGGCCGTTGAGCGAGAACCCACCAGGAGCCGGGTTGTTCGGCCCGTTCGTGGCGGTGAACCCGATCAGCACCGAACCACCGGGCGGGATCGCCGGGTTGTAGCCGGCGTTCGTGGCGCCGACCCAGCCACCTGACTGGCGGTAGGTCGCGTTCCACATCTCCTTGACGGCCTGACCCGCGCCGAAGACCCAGGTCAGCGTCCAGCCGTTGACGGGGGCCGAGCCGGTGTTGGTGATCGTCACGTCGGTGCGGAAGCTGCCGTTCCACTGGTTCGTGACCCGGTAGGTGACCCGGCAGCCGTAGGTGGGCGCCGGGGGAGCAGGAGGAACGGGGGGCGGCGGCGCGGGGGTCGCGGCCGGCTTCTGCGTCTTCGCCGGAGTCCTGGGTGGGGTCCTGGGTGCGGGCAGGGCAACGGCCGGTGCCGGCGGTGGTGGTGTGGTGGCCGTCGTCGCCGGTGGCGGTACGGCGGCGGGCTGAGCGTTGCAGGGCGGTCCCCACAGGCCCAGCGTGCTGCTCGCCGCGGTCTGTTCGGCCTGCTTGAACGCCGGGTAGTCGCCGGAGTCCGTGCGCATCACGCCCGCGCCCACGGCGAGGAGCGCGTAGTCGGTGCCGTCGGGCAGCCACAGGGGCGATGCGTCCGGTGTGGACTCGGTGACGCGGACCGTCTTGTCCAGCAACGTGGTCTTGGCGAACGCCGCACCTGACTCAGCCCAGCACGCGCCCGGCTCGGCGAGTCCGGTGATGCGGATCTGGGAGCCGTTGGACAGCAGCACGGTCCTGCCATCCTTCACCTCCTTCACCGTCACCTCGATCGAGCCCTCCGGCATCGGCGGCAGGGTCGTCGTGGGCGGCGGCTCCGGCAGCGGGGCGGAGTTGCCGCCGGCACATCCGGCCGACAGCACGGAAACGGCCAGAGTGGCGATGGTCAACTGCGGTGGCCTCATTGCCGAGAAGCTAGATGGCGCACGGCGTCACGAACGGAAGGTTCCGGAGTTCCCGGAAAACTCAGGAGAACCCCTCACCGCACGCGGGTTGCCAGCGACGATGCCGCCAGGCCGAGCGCGATGAGTCCCGCCGCGGGGAACAGCACTGTCCACGGCGCGCGTTCGACGTACGGCATTCCCTCCGCGATCAGCAGTCCCCATTCCGGCTCGGGCGGCTGGGCGCCGAGCCCGAGATAGCCGAGCGTGGCCAGCGCCAGTGCGACGGAGGGCAAGCGCACGCAGGCGTTGCGCACCACCGCGGGCACGATCGCCGGCAGCACGTGTCTCGTGGTGAGGTGCCAGGAGGAAGCGCCGAGTGCGCGGGACGCGACGAGGTAGCTGCTGTCGCGTTGTTCGGCCGCCAGCGAGCGGGCGTGACCGGCGAGAGGTGCCCAGCCGGTGGCGACGACGGCTGCCACCGCGCCCGACCAGCCTGGGCCTGCCGTCGCGGCGAAGACGAGCGCGATCACCACCGCGGGCAACGCGTTCACGAGCGCGGCGGCCGCGGACGGTCGTCTCGCCGCCAGGCCGACCAGCACGCCGATGATCGCGGTTGTCACGGTTACGGCCAGTGCGAGCAGAGCGGTGTGCACGGCGCCGTGGCTCAACCTGGCCAGCACATCGCGTCCCAGCGCGTCGGTGCCCATCGGGTGTGTCAGAGAAGGTGGCTGCAGACGGGCTGTCAGTTCCACCGCGAACGGGTCGCGCCACAGTCCGTACGCGATCACGGCGGCGGCGACGACTATCGCGAGGATCCACCTCCACGGCCGTGACGACAGTCGTGACGCGGGTGGTGCGGTCGTCAGTGCCTCAGCCTCGGCAGCAGGACCGAGCAGCACCCGCCGGGCCAGCCCGCCGATCCCGCTCGCGGCCACGCCGACCACGAGGATCACCAGCACGCAGGTCCGCACGACGGGAACGTCCTGTGCGATCGCGGCGTTGACCGCGAGCCTGCCGATGCCCGGCACCGCGAACACCACCTCCACCGCGGCCGCTCCGCCGAAGAGCCCGGCGAACAGCAGCCCGAGCTGCTCGGCCACCACGGACGAGGCCCTGCGCAGCACCGCGAGACCGATCACGCGACGACGGATGCCCGCCGCGGTCCACGCTCGCAGCCACGGCGCGCTCGCCGCGTCCCGGACGGCGTCGCGGGCGATCACCCCGAGCACGGCGCCCGCCGGAATGCCGAGCGCGACGGCGGGCAGCACCGCGTTGCCCAGGTCGTTCCACCCGGATGTGGGCAGCCATCGCAGCCGCACGGCGAACAGCACTACGAACAGCGCGCCGAGGACGAACTCGGGCAGGCCGGCGAGCACCGCCGCGACACCGTTGCGGCTGTCGTCGCGACGGCCGTTCACCGCCCGCACGAGGGTCCGCGTGACGAGCAGCGCCATGACGGCGATGGCGACGAGCACGGCGAACGCGGTGAGCGTGGCGGACACGCCGAGCGCCTCCGCCACCCGTGCGCCGACGGGTTCGCCGGAGACCCAGGACCGTCCGAAGTCGCCGTGGACCGCGCCGGAGAACCACTGGCGCAGCAGACCGGCCGGACCCGCGTCGAGCCCGAGTTCCCGGCGCACGGCAGCCAATGCCTCGGCGTCGGGTTCGCGCTCGGTCGACCTCGCCCGCAGCACCGTGAGCGCCGGGTCCCTGCCCGAGATCAGCGGCAGGAGACCCAGCACCGCGGTGACGCCCGCGACGAACGCCGCGACGACGGCCCAGCGGCCGGCGACGGCGGTGAGGCGTCCGGTCATCCTCGCGTCGTCGAGCGCGTCACGAGGCGACGTTCGTACGGGTCCTCGGCGAGCTCGCGAACGGTGCCGGAGTGTCCGATGAAGGTGCGCTCGTGCACCAGCGGCACCACCGCCGAGGTCGCGAGCACGGCCGCCTGCGCGTCGAGCGTGGCCTGTTCACGGGTGGCGGGATCCTCGGCGGTGACGGCCTTGGCGATGGCCGCGTCGACCTCGGGTGAGCAAAGCTTCGACAGGTTGTAGGAACCCGTGCAGCTGAAGTCGGTGTCGAGATAGGCGGCCGGATCGCCGCTGTCGAGCACGTACGACCGGGAGAGGATCACCGCGTCGAACCGGCCGGCGAGCACGTCGGCTTCCAGCTGGTTGTACTGCCGGACGACCTGCTCGACCTGGAACCCCTTGCGCCGCAGTGCTTCCGCGACGACGGACGCGACCTCGGGCAGTTCCGGCCGGTCGCTGATGGTCGCGAGCACCACCTTCTCGCCGGTCGCCACGCGATCGGAGACCGGAAGCGACGCCGGGGTCCTCGCCCACGGCGTCGCCGGGCCGAGGAGGCCGCGGGCGGCGTCCGCGTGGGACTCGTAGACGCCACGGGCGAGCGCGCCCTGGTCGACGGCGCTCCTGGCGACGGCGCGCAACCCGGGATCGCCGAACGATCCCTTGGTGGTGTTCAGCGACAGGGACACGACCCTGGGCAGCGGCACCTCGATGCGGTCGAGGTTGTCCGCTGTGGACACCGGCAGGGTCGCCGCCACGTCGACCTCGCCCGCCCGGAGCGCGGCCGTTCGCGTCTGACCGTCCGGGATGAACCGGGCGTCCACTCCGGACAGCAGGGGGGCACCTGCCCAGTAGCCGGGGAACGCGTCGAGAGAAGCGCTTTCCTCACCCTTCAGCTCCCGCAGGACGAACGGGCCGGTGCCGGCGTTGCGCGGGTCCGGGCTCTTGCCGGTGTAAGCACCGGGAGCGAGCACGACGAGGTTCGGCGAGGACAACCGTTGCGGCACGGTGGGGTCCGGCTTCGCGGTCGTCACCGTCAGGTCGAGGTCGCCGTGGGCCTGAGCCACGAGGCCGAGGCTCTTGACCGCTCGCGGCACCGGGCTGGCGTGCGCCGCGCGGTTCAGCGCGTCGGCTGCGGCCTGGGCGGTGAGCGGGGTGCCGTCGTGGAACTTCACGCCGGTCCTGAGGTGGAAGCTCCACTCGGTGCCCGACTTCCGCGTCCAGCTCTCGGCGAGCAACGGCTCCACCCGGCCGGAGCGGTCGAGTCCGACCAGCGTCTCGGCGATGCCGAGCTTGGTGAGCAGCGGGCCGTCGTTGTTCCAGGGCGACATCGCCTGGGCGGGCGGGAACGGCAGCGCCATGCGCAACCGTTGCGGGCCTTGGGAAGCCGCACCCGTGAAGCAGCCTGCGGTCAGCCCGCACACTGCCGCCAGGGCGGTGACGAGGAGTGCCCGTCGTGATGTCATTTCCGGCCTTTCGGTGTTTCGGAGAACGCGCCGGAGCGCGCGAGAGCGGCGAGCACGCAGGCCCCCGCCAGTGGAAGCAGTGCGAGCAGGACCCACGCGACGCGGCCGTGCTCGAGCAGGGCCCCGCTGGCCGTGCTGCCGACCAGCACGGCCACCCCGCCAGCCGTTGCCAGCACGCCGAAGTAGGTGCCGAGCCTGCGTTCGCCCGCGAGCGCGGGAACCAGCTCTTTCGCCTGCGGCACAGCGAGCATCTGGCCGACGACGAGCAGCACCACGAAGGCGACGGCTCCGCTGACGCCTGGCGGGCGCGCCGCGACGACGGCGAACGCGAGTCCGATGAGGACGAACCCGCCGATGAGGGCGCCGGTCCTGCCGAGCACCCTGCGGCCGAACGCGGACACGGGCAGCTGGCAGCAGATGATCAGCGCGGAGGCGAGCGCGAACAGCAGCCCCAGCGACCTCGGGCCGGCGGCGACGCGGTTCAGCTCGACCGGCAGTGCCAGGTAGAGCTGGTTGTAGGACACGAGATAGGCGGAGTAGCCGGCGGCGAACACCAGGAAGGTCTTGTTGCGCAGCACTTCCCGCCAGCCTTCCAGCACCGGTTCCGCGCGGTGCTCTCCCGGCGTCCTGGGCAGGAAGCGCGCGTGCAGCATCCCGATCGCGGTGAACAGCGCCGCGCCGACGAGACAGGCGGCGCGGAACTGACCGGCCAGCACCACGCCGAGCAGAGGGCCGGTGACCGCACCGATCTCGCCGGACACCGCGAAGACCGAGAACACGTCGGCACGCCGATCCGGCTGCGTCTCG
The DNA here is from genome assembly GCF_000955955.1 of Lentzea aerocolonigenes. GTDB lineage: Bacteria > Actinomycetota > Actinomycetes > Mycobacteriales > Pseudonocardiaceae > Lentzea > Lentzea aerocolonigenes_A. Next base: position 10,393 of record NZ_JYJG01000018.1, on the reverse strand, counting down.
CGAGCCAGCGACGCCTCCACGGCGGGGGAGAACAACGCTCCGGCCACCCCGACGAGCACGACACCCGCCAGCACCCCGGGCAGGGACGACGCGAACGCGAGCACCGCGAACCCTGCCACCCGCACGGCACAGCCCGCGAGGATCGAGGGTTTCGGCCCGAACCGGTCGGTGAGCGTGCCGCCGACGACGAACAGGCCCTGCTGGCTGAACGTCCGCAACCCGAGCACCAGGCCGATCACCCAGCCCGCGAGCCCCAGGTCACCGGCCAGGTGACCGGCGAGGTACGGGATGACCAGGTAGAAACCGATGTTGAACAGCAACTGGCTGCCGACGAGCAGCCGCGCCACCGGGCTGAGCGAGCTCAGTCGTCCCAGCATTCGCGCGCGCTCAAGTGCCGCCCCCACAACGAACTCCGCTCATCTCTGATCAACCGCCGAGCGGCAACGTTAGGTGGAAATTGAGCCTAACCAATGCCCGTCGGGAAAAAGAAGAAGAACTTCCCCGCTTTTCGGAGTTGCGTGAGAGAGATGGAGCACATATTGCGCAATGGCTATTGTTGAATATGTCGGCTGTTCAGGCGCGCGTGCAGGAGAATCCGTTGAGGCTGAACGCGCCCGGGGTCGAATTGCCGCCGCTGCCGCTGCCGGTGAATCCCATCAGCACGGACTCCCCGCGGGCGATCGCCTGGTTGTACGGCATGGCGGTCGCGGAGACCTCCGGACCGGACTGCTTCGGCGTCGCGTTCCACATCTCCGACACCGTCTGGCCGCTCGGGAACTTCCACACCAGGGTCCAGCCGGTGACGTCCGTCGTGCCGGTGTTGCGGATGGTGACGTCGGTGCGGAACCCGCCGGGCCACGTGTTCGTGACGCGGTACTCGACGGAACATCCGGTCACCGGCTTCGGGGCGGGCGGGGCCGTGGTGGTGCCACCGGGTCGCGAGGTGACCGGCGCGGCGGTGTTCGGCTGCACGCAAGGCGGCCCCCACCGGCCGAGCTTCCTGGCCGACGCCTTCTCCTCGGCTTCCTTCATCGCGGGGTCGTCGGCCGCGTCGTTGCGCACCATGCCGAGCTCGACGGCGAGCACCGCGTAGTCCGTGCCGTCGGCCAGCCGCAACGAGCCCTCCGGCGTCGCCTCCACCGATTTCTCGAGCAGCATGGTCCGCGCGAACATGCCGGCCGCGTCCGCCCAGCACGCGTCGGGCGCGGCGAGCCCCCGCACCTTGAGCTCCGCACCGTCGGAGAGCCGCACGGTCCGCACGTCGACGACCTGCTGGACGGTCACGGGCGACGCGGTCTTGGGAGGGTCGATGACCGCCGGGAGGTACGGGGGCGTCGTCGTCGTGGAGGAGGCGGGCGGGGACGTCTGTTCGCCGCCGCCTCCGCACGCGCCGGCCGCGCTGGTCGCCAGCACGGCGGCGACCAACATCCATCTGAGCGGTCTTGTGCGCACAGCGCCCAGCAGTCGTCTCATCGTTCCCCCGCGCCCAGGCGCCGTCGGCGATCGAACCAACCCGAGTTCGGCCGAACGGCTGACTTCGTCCCGGCAGGCTACGGCGGGTACGCCGAATGCGGAAGAACTTCCGGGTAATTCGCCTCACCCGCCATTCGACGCCATTCGAATCGAATTTTGTCGAACGGGCACGAGAAATCGTTGTCAGAGAGCGGTGGTGCTCCCGCGTTCGGTGAGCCGCGGCTGGAGCAGACGCACCTCGGGCGCGAGCTCCTGCCCGAGCCTCGCCATCGCCATTTCCACCGCGATCGCGCCCAGCTCCTGGGCGGGGACGGCCATCGAGGTGAGCGGCACGGCCAGGCTCTCCGCGAGGTCGTCGGGGCACAGCGTGATCACCGACAGGTCGGTGGGCACGTCCAGCGACCGGCGTCGCAGGTCGAGCAGCAGCTGACCGAGGATCGCCTCGTTGTGCACGACCAGGCCGGTGGTGCCGCGGTCCGGGCGCAGCACGTCGTCCAGGCACGCCGCGACCGAGTCGTAGCCAGGGGCGCACGAGTGCACCGACGCGGACAGGTTCCGCTTGGAGGCCGCGCTCTGGAACCCGTCCAGCAGCCGGGCGGCGTAGCTGGTCCCGCGGTCGTACACGGAGGGATGCGAGCCGATCAGCGCGATCGAGCGGTGCCCGAGGTCGGCCAGGTGGTTCACCATCTGCTTGCCCGCCGCGGCGAAGTCGAGGTCGACGCAGCTCAGGCCTTCGTGGTCGTCGGGCATGCCGAGCAGGACCACCGGCGCGTCGAGCGCGCGCAGTTCGGGAACGCGTGGATCCGCGCTCTCCACGTCCATCATGACGATCGCGTCCGCCATGGACCGCGCGACGATCCGGTGTGCCTCGCCGGGGCCCGCCTCCTTGGTCAGCAGCAGCACGTCGTAGTCGAAGTCGCGGGCCGAGGCGACGATCGACGACACGAACTGCATGATGACCGGCATGTTGTGGTCGGACCGCAACGGCACGACCAGCCCGAGGACCTGCGAGCGGTTCGACGCGAGCGCCCGCGCGCCGGCGTTCGGGTGATAACCGAGCGCGACGATGCTCTGCTCGACGCGGCGTTTTGTTTCCTCTGAGATGCTCCGTTTTCCGCTGAGCACGTACGACACGGTGCTCATGGAAACACCGGCGTGGTGGGCGACCTCTTTGATGGTGATCATGCACGCCCCTCGGATCGCCTCGGCTGGTGGCGATCATCGTAATCCGCGGCGCGTGGTTCTCGGCCGGGCGTTCTCCGGAGGGGTGGTGGCGCCGGCCGGGGCCGGCGCCACCGCGGTCAGCCGGACGTCACCACGTCGACGTCGAGCCCGGCCGCCCGGTGCCGGTCGACCCACTGGTCGATGGCCTCGCGGCACGCCTGGTCGAGATGGCGCAGGCCGGTGAGGTCGAGCTGGACGTGCTTCGTCAGCGGGATCCGCTCGAGCGCCGCGAGCAGCCGGGGCAGCCGCAGGAACGTCGCGTTCCCCCGCAGCACCACCAGTTCGTCGTCCTCGCCGAGCCTGCTGACCGTGACGCTGAGCCGCGAGACGTCCCACGCGGTCTTGGCGACGGCGGCGCCCAGGCCGACGAGCGTGCCGGTGAGCAGGTCCGTGCCGGCGATCAGGCCGGCGGTCAGCACCAGGACGGCGCCCTCTGCCCGGTCGGTGCGCAGCATGGTCGCCACGTTCTTGAGACCGAGCAGCTTCCAGCCGGAGTGGACCAGGAGGCCGGCGAGCACCGCGATCGGGATGAGCCCGAGCACGGCGGGGAACAACACCACGAACAGCAGCAGCCACACGCCGTGCAGCACCCGCGAGGCCTTGGTACGGGCACCGGCCTGCACGTTGGCGGCACTGCGGACGATGACGGCGGTCATCGGCAGGGCGCCGACGAGACCGCAGAGCGTGTTGCCCACGCCCTGCGCCATCAGTTCCCGGTTGTAGTGCGTGCGCGAACCCGTGTGCATGCGGTCCACGGCCGCGGCGCTGAACAGGCTCTCCGCGGACGACACGAGCGCGAAGACCAGTGCCGCGCCGAGAACGCCGGTGTTGAGCACCGACAGGTCCGGCAGGCGCAGCTCGGCGGCCAGGTTCCCGACGGTGATCCGCTGCACGTCGAGCCCCGCAAGGACCGCGACCGCACTCGCGATCACGACACCGACGAGAACGCCGGGCACCGCGCGCACCCGAGACGGCATGCGTTGCCACAGCACGGTGATGACGATGGTGAGCACGCCGACGCCGAGCGTGCTGAGCCCGCTCGTGGTCGTCAAGGCGTTCGCCGCCAACGAGGGCAGCCCGGTGACCTTGTCCCACGTGCTACGCGGCTGGGTGCCGCCCATGAGCGGGTAGAGCTGGCCGAGCATCAGCACCAGGCCGATGCCCGCGAGCATGCCCTGCACGACCGCGGGTGAGATCGCGCGGAACCACGTGCCGCAGCGCAGCACGCCGAGGAGTAACTGGACCAGTCCGGCACCGAGCACGATGACGCCGAGTGCGCCGATGCCGTGCTTTGCGACGGTGTCCGCGACGAGCACGGTGAGCCCGGCCGCCGGTCCGCTGACCTGCATGGTGCTGCCGGGCAGCAGCCCGACGACGATGCCGCCGACGACACCGGTGACGATGCCGAGCTCGGCGGGCACGCCGGAGGCGACGGCGACACCGACGCAGAGCGGAAGGGCGACGAGGAAGACGACTGCCGAAGCAGCGAGATCCTTGCCGAAGGTGGTGGTCCAGCGGGAGCCGTCGTTGCCCTGGTCGCTGGAGCGGTTCGCGAGTGCGATCACGTTGCTTCCCCTCACAGCGGCTGGAACTCGGGAGCGGTGTGCACCACGCCTGTCTCGATGTCGTAGAACCAGCCGTGCACCCGCAGCTCGCCCCGGTCGACCCGATCGCGGACGAACGGGTACTCCAGCAGCGTGGTCAGCTGCGCGGTGACGTGCCTGCGTCCTTCCTCGCGCAGCGCCGGATCAGGCTGTCGTGCGGGCGTTTCCGGGCGACCGTGCGCGGTGAGCCAGTTCCGCATGGCGGGCAGGTGACCGATCTCGGCCCCGTGCAGCGCGCTGACCGCGCCGCAGTGCGAGTGACCGCACACGATCACCTCGGACACCCCGAGCTGCACCACGGCGAACTCGATCGTCGCCGTCTCGCTCGACGGCGAGTCGAGGCGGTACGGGGGCACGACGTTGCCCGCGGTGCGCAGCTCGAAGAGGCTTCCCGCTTCGGCTCCGGTGATCTGGCTGGGCACGACCCTGGAGTCCGCGCAGGTGACGAACAACGCGGTGGGCTGCTGTCCGGTGGCGAGCCGTCGTCCCGCGGACACGGGCCGGCGGGCCGAGTGCTCACGGGCGCGCTCGACCAGGAGTTGGAAGTTCATCAGTTCCTCACTGTGCTGGTGTTCGGAGTTTCTCGGCGATCCACGCCGATCAGTTCCGGAACACCTGCAGAGCGGGAGGTCTCAACAGTCTGATGAGGTGCTCGGTGCGCTTCGGCACGTCGAGCTCGACGGCCGGCTCCTCCAGCACGTCCGTCCACACCGGACTGTGAACGCGCCGGACGGTGGCGACGCGGGAGCGGCACAGCACGCCGCGAGTGAGCTTGGTGCTCGACTCGCTCTTCTTGCGCTGTGGTTCTTCCTTCTTGTCGTCCGGCAGCGGGATCCGGTTGTGGGAACTGGTCGCCGGAGCTGACGACGAGGCCGCGGCGACCGCGGCCTCCACGGGGGCCACGAGAAACGCCAGGGCGAGCACTGTCGCGATGACGATTCCGCGCACGAACTCCCTTTCGACGGCTGCGGACCGATGATACCGGCGTTCGTGATCATCGCGCCACCGTCGAGGTCACCGGATCGGCCCCCGCGTTCTCCCGGCGAAGTTCCGCGTTTTTCGCAGTGGGTCAGGGTTGCAGTCGCACCGACGTCCAGCCGCGGCCGGTGAGGTCGTAGCGCAGTCGCCGGTGCAGGGCGTCCGGGCTGCTCTGCCAGAACTCCACCTCGGTGATCACGAGGTGGTGCGCGACCCAGCTGCGCGGCCGGGGCTGTGGCATCCGCAACCGGCCCGCGGCGCGGGCGAGCATCGACTTCTGGTCGGCCAGCGGTTCACTCTGCGCGGTCGTCGCCGACATGGCCCGGGCCAAGGGCGGCCGTTGCCGCCACAACACGTCCGCGAGCCCTGCGTCGGCGGGCTCGACGTGGCCGCCGAAGGTGATCTGCTGGTTCGTCTCCCGCCAGTACGTCACGCCGGACCACTGCCGGGTCTGGTCGATCTCCTGTCCCTTGCGGCTGGTCGCGTGGGTGGTGACGACGAGGCCGCGGTGGGTGATCCGGTGCACGTGCACGGTGCGGCTCGACGGGCGGCCGTTCGCGGCGACGGTGCTCAGCGCGATCGCGGTGGGCTCATCGACGTCCCGCGCGACGGCCAGTGCGAACCAGTCGCGCAGCAGGGGAATCGGCTGGGCGGGCGGAACGGTGAACTCCGGCCCGATGTAGGTGTGCCGGACGTTCACGGTCATTCTGGTGCTCCTCCACGTCGTGCTCGCGCGTTACATGGTCGAAAGATCAACACTGTTGCGCAATGCGTGTGTTGAGGAAGAACGTCCGCAAGTCGCGGACGGTCAGGTCGGGATGCCGCCTCTGTTGATGGTGGGTACGTCGATGCCGAGCGACCGCAACTGGTTGAACGGGTTCATGAACTCGCGTTGCCGGGCGATGAGCCCGTCCCGGAAGTCGAACGAGTGCAGGAAGTGGTTGCGGTAGATCCCCGGTGCGTAACCGGGGTAGCGGATCTCGCCCTCGCCGTCGCACTCCGCCCAGAACCGGTCGGGATCCTGCGTCTCGAAGACCTCGATGTTGAACCATTTCCAGTCGGGGAACATCCGCAACGACCACTCGCCGTGCGCCTTGAGCTTCTCGTGACCCTGGGACACGATCGGTTCCGAGGTGTCGGAGGTGTAGAGCCCAGCACTGCCGTCCTCGGTGAACAGCAGGTACCTGGTGAGCCTGTTCTCCCCGAAGCGGCTGAGGTAGTCCTCGACCACCGCCCGGTTGCGCTGTCGTCGTGCGGCCGCGTCAGTGAACGTCATGCCGCAACCGTCGCCGCACGCCGGATGCGGCGTCAAGCCGGTGTCCAACTGGGACGGTGAGCAGTTGGACATCCTGTTCCCCTTCGGCTGCCGCGGCCAATACGTTGGCGCACATGCACGAATACGTGGTGGTCGACGTCTTCACCGACACCCCGCTGCGGGGCAATCCGGTCGCGGTCTTCCTGGACGCCGGGGATCTTCCGGCGGAGCGGATGCAGGAGATCGCCCGCGAGATGAACCTCTCCGAGACGACGTTCGTGTTGCCGCCACAGGACGACGGCGATGTCCGGGTGCGGATCTTCACGCCGGTCAACGAACTTCCGTTCGCCGGTCACCCCACTCTTGGCACGGCGATCGCGCTGGCCGAGTCGATTCCCGGCGACCTGCTGCTGATGGAAACGCACATGGGCACGATCCCGTTCCGGCTGGACCGAGTCGGTGGCCGGGTCGTCTCGGCGCGAATGCGACAGCCCAACCCGACCTGGGCACCGTACGGGCAGACCGATGATCTGCTCGCGGCACTGGGACTTCAGCGTTCGACGCTGCCGGTCGAGGTCTACCGCAACGGCCCGCGGCACGTGTACGTCGGTCTGCCCGACGTCGCCGCGCTGTCCAGGGTGATGCCCGACCAGCGCGCGCTGGCCGCCCACCTCGACGTCGCGGTCAACTGCTTCGCCGACGCCGGAACGCACTGGCGGACCAGGATGTTCTCGCCCGCCTACGGGGTGGCGGAGGACGCGGCCACGGGATCGGCTGCCGGTCCGCTGGCAGTGCATCTGATCCGGCACGGTCTGCTGTCCTCCGGCGAGGAGATCGAGATCCGGCAGGGTGTCGAGATGGGCCGCCCGTCCACGATGTACGCGGTCGCACGCGGCACACGCGAGGAAATCGACGAGGTCGAGGCCGCGGGCTCCGCCGTGGTCGTCGCCAGGGGCGTCTTCTACGCGTGAGGCCCTTCATCGCAAGCGGGTCCCCAGGTTTCGGACGAGGTGCTGACCACACGGGAGACAGCGGGATCCGCAATTCACGATTCCGTGTCCACTTGGGACGGTCTCGTCATTTTGCGGAAAGATTCCTTCTTGAACTGTGGATCGCTGAAACTGTCGTACATTCTCGCCAAGTGGCCCAGAACACGTAATCGCTCGGAGGACTTGTCATGAACAGCGACAACTTGATCAGTCGGCGGTCGGCACTGTGCGGGATCATGGCCGCCGTCGCGGTGCCCGCCGGACTGGTGACGGCCTGCGCTTCGGCCGGATCTTCAGGCGCTGGTTCGACGCCGACGCCGCAGCCCGCGCCGACCGGGCAGGCAGGTGTGGGCGGCGGAGCACTCGTGGCACTCGCCGACGTGCCGGAGGGCGGTGGAGTGGTGGTCGATCACCCAGGCGGCAGGAAAATCGTCGTCGCGCGTGTCTCCGCGACCGAGGTGAAGGCCTACGACGCGACGTGCACCCATCAGGGTGTGACGGTCGGGGCTCCGGCTAACGGGGTCATGACCTGCCCAGGTCACGGCAGCCAGTTCACGGCGGCGGACGGCGCGGTGAAGAAGGGCCCCGCCGCGGCGAGTCTGCGTGCGATCGCGGTGAAGATCGACGGTGCTCAGGTGGTACTGGCCTGACCCGGTGCCGGTGGTTGAATGCGCCCTTCATCCCAAACCTGGGCGCGGTTACGGCTGGAGGCGTTGAGAGGCCCAGCCCGTGTCGGTGTGGCGGTAGTGCAGGCGTCGGTAGAGCGCGTCCGGGCTGCTCTGCCAGAACTCCACTTCGGACAGCACCAGCTCGTAGGCGAGCCAGGTCCGCGGCCGCACCAGCGGACCACCGGCTGTGGTGAGCAGCAGTGCCTGCTCCAGCAGTTCGTGTTCCTGGGCAAGGGGTTGGCTCTGCCTGGTCGCGATCGACATGGCGTTGGACAGCGCTGGGCGGGGCGCCCACAGTTCGTCGGCGACGGTCTCGTCCGCGGGTTCGGCCCGCCCGCCGAACGTCACCTGCTGGTTGGTCTCCCGCCAGTACAACACGCCTGAGCACCGGCCGGTCTGGTCGATCTCCCTGCCCTTGCGACTGCCCGCGTGGGTGGCGAAGAGCAGACCGCGGCCGGTGATTCGGCTGATCTGGATCATTCGGCTGGAGGGGGTGCCGTCGGCGGCGACGGTGGCGAGAGCGGTCGCACCGGGTTCGCGGACCCCGTGCGCGACGGCTTGAGCGAACCAGTTCCGCAGCAGTGCCACCGGATCGACCGGCGGGTGGGTGAACTCCGGGCCGGCTGGGGTGTACTGCACGTTCACAGCCATGGTGTCGCTCCTCGGGTGCCGGTGACGAAGGCCTCGACGTCGAACGTGAGCCGCATCTGCGCCGGCGCGCCGATGAGCTGCGCCGCCCGGTTGGGTGGCAGGGCCTGCCGTGCGGCTGTCTCGGACTCGAAGACCATCACGGCGCCCCACCGGGAGCCGTCGGAGATCCAGAACTTCGCGACGAGGCCTGCCACCGCGGCCCACGCCTGGATGCCTTCCTGCCACAGGGAGTCCCGCAGTGCGGCGACGTCGGGGCGGCCCTCCAGGTCCCACCACGCGATCACGGCTTTCACGACGCGCGCACCTCCGGCACCGGCAGAACCGACGCGAGCAACCCGCCCAGGATCGCCGGGCCGTCCGCGGTCAGCACGGACTCGGGGTGGAACTGCACCGACGCGAAACCGTTGCCGCGCAGCGCGTGCACCTCGCCGGTGTCCGGGTCGCGGCTGATCTCGACCGGCAAGGTGGGGTGGTCGGTGCGGTCGTGGCCGCTGCGCGCGGCGAACGTGTTGTAGAAACCGACCACCTCCCGGCGGCCGAACAGGTCGATCTGCCGTTGTTCGCCCTGGCTCGGAACCTCGCGCCGGACGAGCTCGAACCCGAGCACCCGGCACAGCACCTGGTGGCTCAGGCACACCGCGAGGAACGGGATTCCCTGCCACAGCAACGACCGCACCGCATCGCCCAGATGCGCGATCTTCGGGTGGTCCGTCTCGCGCGGATCACCAGGCCCCGGTCCGAGCACGACGAGGTCGTGGTCCGAGGCTGAGTAGTCCTCGTCGAACCGGCGAACCGCGACGTCGAGTCCCAGCGTCCGCAGCTGCTGCGCGATCATCGACGTGAAGGTGTCCTCGGCGTCGACCACGAGCACGCGCCTGCCTGCCAGCGCGCCGTGCAGTGGCGGAGCGTGGCCGCCGAACCAGTAGGCGCCGAGCCGGGTGTTGCGCCTGCTCAACGCGGCCTGCACCTCGGGGTGATCCTGCCAGCGCACCGGGCGCTCGGTCAGCGCGCCGAGCAGCGCGGCGAGCTTGGCGCGGGTCTCCGCCACCTCCGAGACCGGGTCGGAGTGGCGCACCAGCGTCGCGCCGACGCCGATCTGGATGCCGCCGGACGGGCTGATCTCGGCGGTCCGGATGAGGATGGCCGAGTCCATCGTCTGCCTGCCGGTGGTGTCGCGGCCGATCAGTGCCGCGACACCACCGTAGTAGCCGCGGCCGGCTCGCTCGTGGCGCGCGATGACGCGGCAGGCGTTCTCCACGGGACTGCCCGTCACCGTGGGGGCGAACAACGTCTCGCGCAGAACGTCCCGCACGTCCGCGCGGGAGTCACCCTCGATGAAGTACTCGGTGTGCGCGAGCCGCGCCATCTCCTTGAGGCGGGGACCGATCACCCGGACGCGGTCGCAGATGCGCGACATCATCTTCAACTCCTCGTCGAGGACCATGTAGAGCTCGTCCGTCTCCTTGTGGTCGGAGAGGAAGTCGAGCACGCCCGACAACGTCGGCCCGGCCGGTGGATACCGGTAGGTGCCGCTGATCGGGTTCATCGTGA
>NZ_JYJG01000017.1 GCF_000955955.1 Lentzea aerocolonigenes | reverse complement strand
CGCTGATCGGGTTCATCGTGACGAGGCCGTCGTCGACGCTGACGTGGCGTTCCGGTGTGGCGCCGACGAACGTGCGGTCGCCGGTGTGCACCAGGAAGGTCCAGTAGGCGCCGGCTTCCTGCTCGCACAGCCGGCGGAAGAAGGTGAAGGCCTGGCTCTGCTCGTAGTCCTCGATCTCGGCCAGGAACGACCGCCGGATCACGAAGTTCGCCCCCTCTCCGGCACCGATCTCCTCGGCCACGACCCGGCGCACCAGTTCCGCGTAGGTGCTGTCGTCGACGTCGAAACGCGTGCCGGACAACGAGATCGGCGTCTCGGGTAGCCGTTCGAGCGCACTCGTCTTCGGCAGCACGGCGTGCTCGTCCACCCGCAGCACGATCAGCGGCGCGCCGTCGTCGACGCACTCGAGCCCGCGTTCGGCGACCTGACGGTGGGGGATCAGCGCGAACGTCCGAGGCCCGGCCGACGACGGATCGCCGACCTCGATGTCGGCCAGTGCGGCAACGGTCGACACCTCACCGGTGAGGACCTCCAGCTGCCCGGAGCCGGTCGTGTGCGGCCGGTGCAGGATCGCGAACGGGCGGTCGGGACGTGCGAGCACCCGGTCCAGGCTGTCGCTCACCGCAACACCTCCTCTGTGGTCAGGACAACGGCACAGCACGACGCCGCGTACCTGAGCGCCATCCGGTGCTGCTCGGCCGAGAAGTCGGCGACGGCATCGGCCACCAGGAACGTCTCGATGTCGTTGGTGAACGCCTCGACGGCGGTCATCAGCACGCCGATGTGGGCGTACACCCCGCAGACCACGAGCTGGTCGCGCCCCGTCGCCCGCATCCGCTCGAGCAGGTCGCTGCGGAAGAAGGCGCTGTAACGCCATTTCGTGAACTGCCAGTCGTCCGGTCGGGGCGTGAGCGGCTCGACCACCTCGCGGTCGGCGGGATCGACGCGCATGCCAGGACCCCAGAAGTCCTTCAGCAGTCCGCGTTCGGCGACCGACATGGCACCGGGCTGGGCGGTGTAGGCGACCGGCACGCCCTCGGCGCGGCACCGGTCGCGCAGTGCGGCGACGTTGTCCGTCAGCTGTCGTGCGGTGTCCACCGCGAAAGGGCGGAGGAAGTAGCGCTGCATGTCGTGGATCAGCAGCACCGCGCGCTCCGGGTCGATCTTCCACGGTGCCGAGGACTCCGGCAGGTCGTTCGCGCCGGGCATCGGGTACGCGGGGATGGCGGGGATTCCGGTCATGCGGCACCTTCCGAGTCGAGTTCGAGATCGAGCCGATCCGCGAGCACCTGCCACGCGGCGGCGCTCTGCCTGGCGAGCTCGGCGAGGCCGGGACGGCAGTGGGCGGGCACGTCGCGGGAGACCTCCGCCCACGCGGTCCGGGTCCGCACATCGAGGAACAGCAGCCGCAGCAGCAGCCGGCCGTTGTGGCTCAGCCGCATCGACGGGTCGTCGCGCAGCCACCGCAGCAGGTCGGCGACTCCGCCTCTTCGTGGCGCGGCCGGCGCGCGAGATGGACGGCGGTCGCCGCGCAGTTCGCCACGCACGGTCCGGGCGGTCTCCGGGGAGATGCCGACCGCTTTGGCGACCTGACGGAGCGACAGGTGCGGCTGCTCGGCCATCAGTTCACGAGCGCGCAGCCGTCGTTCGGCGCTGTTCGTCGGCCGGACTCGGCCGTCGCGCCCGATCCTCACGCCGGCGTTGGATCCGACCCTGGCGCGCACGCCGGCGACGGCCCTGGCCGACAGCCCGGTGATCGAGCTGATCATCCGGTCCGACCACTGTGGACACTGCAGCACGAGTCGCTCGGCTGCTGCTGTCCGGTCCGTTTCGTGCGAATTGTGCACGGTTCCGCCTTTGACGCGTGTACCAACGTGGGTCAAGCTTCGAAAGCCGTGGACCGATGCGCAATCCGCGCGGTAACGAGGTTTTCTCCTCAAGAAACCAGTCCGCGAAGCGAGACGTCCGAATACTTCGGGATTGTTTCGGTGAACGACTGTCCATCGTGGATGGTGGGTCACACTCGGGTCCGCCCAGGAAAGGGGAATGGACGTGAGGAATGACCTGAAAGCTGCCCAGGAAGTGGTCGAGCTGATCACTGGTGGGTGGCGCGCTCAGTGCGTCTACTCGGCGGCCAGGCTGAACATTCCCTCCCTGGTCGACTCCGGTTGCACCACGGACGAGGAACTGGCCGTGGCGACCAAGTCCGAAGTGGACGGCATACATCGGCTGATGCGTCTGCTGGTCGCGTTGCGCGTGTTCGAAGGCGACGGCGCGAAGGGCTACCGCAACACGGCCGTGAGCGCCCTGCTGAAGGACTCGCCGGACTCGTTGCGGGACATGTGCCTGCTTTACGGCGAGGAGTTCTACACGGCGTGGGCGTTCGCCAAGGAGTCGATCACCACCGTCACCGCCGGTTTCGAGATCGCCTTCGGTGAGCCGCTCTACCAGCACCTGGGCCAGAACCCGGAGCTGTCCGAACGCTTCCAGCTGGCCATGAAGGCCGGCAACATCTTCTTCGACTACGTGCCGGACGCGATCGACCTTTCCGGCAAGAGGTTCGTCGACGTCGGCGCCGGGCCAGGCCAGCTGACCGCCGCCATCCTCGGCGCTGTTCCGGACGCCCGCGCGACCGTGCTGGACCGCCCGCACGTCATCGAGGTCGCCAGGGAGAACCTCGCCGCGAGCGTCGGGCTCGACCGGGTCGAGCTGGTCGGCGGCGACATGGTCGAGGAGGTTCCTCCCGGCGGCGACGTGTACTTCCTGTGCCGCGTGCTCGCGGGGTGGAGCGACGAGGCGGTCGTGCGGGTGTTCGAGAACTGCGGCAGGGTGATGGCGGGTCCTGGCTCCCGGTTGGTGATCCTCGACCGGGTGGTGGTCGACGACTACCCGACGGTCCTGCCCGCGTTGTGGGACCTGCACCTGCTGATGACCAACGGCGGCAGGCACCGCAGTCTCGCCGACTACACCGCTCTGCTGGAACGAGCCGGGTTCGCGGTGGAACGCGTCGCCGAACTGCCCGCCGAGACCACCGCGATCGTCGCGGCCCGCTAGGGAGGGCGGGATGTGCGGGATCACCGGCTGGGTGGCGTTCGACGCCGACCTGCGGACCAGGGCCGATGTCGTGGACGCGATGACGGCGACCATGGACCGGCGTGGCCCGGACGAGTCGGGCACGTGGATCCGCAGGCGCGTGGCGCTGGGCCACCGGCGGCTCTCGGTCATCGACCTCGAGGGCGGCAGGCAGCCGATGACGGTGACCACGCCCGCAGGCGAGGTCGCCATCGTCTACAGCGGTGAGGCGTACAACTTCCGCGAACTGCGCGAGGACCTGCGCGGGCGTGGCCACCACTTCCTGACCGCGAGCGACACCGAGGTCGTCCTGCGTGGCTACCTCGAGTGGGGAGACGCGGTCGCCGAGCGGCTGAACGGGATGTTCGCGTTCGCGGTCTGGGACGCCCGCGAGGAGAAGCTGGTGCTGGTCAGGGACCGGCTCGGCGTCAAGCCCCTGTACTGCCACCCGACCCTGGACGGGATCGTGTTCGGCTCTGAGCCCAAGGCGATCCTGGCCAACCCCGCTGTACGCGCGGTGGTCGACCTCGACGGCCTGCGTGAGCTCGTCGCGTTCACCATGACGCCGAAATGGGCGCTGTGGAGGGGAATGCGCGAGGCCGAACCGGGCACGGTGATCACCGTCGACCGGACGGGCCTGCGGGAGCGGGTGTACTGGCGGCTGGAGACGGCCGCACACCTCGACGAGCTGGACACCACGGTCGCCACCGTGCGAACTCTGCTGACGGACACCGTCGCGCGGCAGCTCGTGGCGGACGTACCGCTCTGCGTGCTGCTCTCCGGTGGCCTCGACTCCAGCGCGGTCACCGGCCTCGCCGCCGCGCATCTGGCCGCGACAGGGGAGAAGGTCAGGACGTTCTCCGTGGACTTCGTGGGCCGCGAGGAGACGTTCCGCGCCGACGAAGCGCGCACCACACCGGACACGCCGTACATTCGTGACGTCGTCGCGGCCGTCGGCGCGCGTCACGAGTTCGTCACGCTCGACGCGTCTCCGCTCAGTGACCCGGAGCTGCGTCGTGAGGTGATCCGGGCGCGGGACCTGCCCGTCGGCTTCGGTGAGATGGACGCCTCGCTGCTGTTGTTGTTCCAGGCGATCCGCCGCGAGTCGACGGTGGCGTTGTCCGGTGAGGCGGCCGACGAGGTGTTCGGCGGCTACCGCTGGTTCCACGACCAGGACGTCGTGGCCACGGACAACTTCCCGTGGCTGGTGTACTCCAGCGCGATGAGCGGCGACCGGGCCGCGGTGATGGCCCCCGAGGTGCGCTCCCGGCTCGACATCGCGGCCTACACGGCCGACCAGTACGCGACCGCGATCGCCCAGGTCGAGCACCTGCCCGGTGACAGCGCGGTCGAACGCCGCATGCGCACGATCTCGCACCTGCACCTGACCCGGTTCGTGCGGATGATGCTGGACCGCAAGGACAGGATCTCCATGGCCGCCGGTCTCGAGGTGCGCGTGCCGTTCTGCGACCACCGCCTCGTCGAGTACGTCTACCGGGCTCCGTGGCGGATGAAGTCCTTCGACGGCAGGGAGAAGAGCCTGCTGCGGCACGCCATGCCGCACGTGCTGCCGAGATCGGTCCGGGGCCGGCTCAAGGCCTCCTATCCGTCCACTCAGGACTCGGCCTACAACGTTTCGTTGCAGCGACAGGCCCGTGAGGTGCTGGCCGACCGGCACCATCCCGTCGCCGCGCTGATCGACCGGAACTGGCTGCGCCAGGCGATCTCCCTCGACCCGGCGGCGACGCCCGCCTCCGTGCGCAGGGGCATCGACCGGGTGCTGGACCTCTACCACTGGTTCGAGCTCTACCGGCCGTCGGTCGAGCTGGACTGAGAAAGGTTGCTGAAGATGAATCGCATGTGGGCTGCCGGTGTGGCCGCCGCGGCCGTGGTGTCGGGCGCCGTGCTGGTGACCGCGGGTCCGGCCTCGGCCGCGTCCTGCAACGCCCCGGAGTTCAAGTCCTGCCTGGGTGTCTCGTACCGGACGACGCACGTCCAGAGCATCCGGGTGGACGGGCGGTGCGTGATCGGGGGGTCCGGAACGGTCTCCAACGTCCACGTCGACGACGTGGCCGACGCGCATCCGAACCTCCAGACCTACGGCGGCGGCAGGTGTGAGAGCAACACCCACAACTCCGCGTCCGTGAGCTGGGCCCTCACCGAGGACGACCAGGGCTTCCGTTGGGTGACGATCTCCTAGAATCAGGAAAAGGTTGCAGAAGATGGATTTCAAGAAGATGTGGCTGGCGGGCGTGGCCGCGGCGGTCGCGGTGTCGGGCGCTCTGGTGCTGACCGCGGGGCCGGCCTCCGCTGCGACGTGCCAGGCCCAGGCGTTCTCGTCGTGCGTGGCCGTCTCGTACCAGACGTCGAGCGTCAAGAGCATCCGCGTGAACGGGCGTTGCCTGGTCGGCCCGTCCGGTCACTACTCGAGTGTCATCATCCGCTCCGACGAAACGCCGTACGTGCAGGCGTACGGTGGCGGCAGGTGCGAGGGCAACACCGAGAAACGCGCGCAGGTCAGCGTCGGCGGTGAGGACGCGCAGCGCTTCCGCTGGATCACGGTTTTCTGATACCGGGAACGAGTTCGGCGCCGGCACGGGTTTCCGTGCCGGCGCCGCCGCGAGTCCTGAACCCGAAGGAGGAGAAGCATCGACGGTCCGCCTCTCCTTGCGTTTTCTTGACCGCCCAGTCGAACGAGGCTGTTCCCCGCCGCGCTGACCTGTGGAGACGTCGTCGGTCAACGGGGCTACCGCTGGATCACGATCTCCTGGCCACGCAGCGAGGGGCCCGCACCGGAGTTCGGTGCGGGCCCCTCGCTGCGTTCGAACGCTAG
>NZ_JYJG01000153.1 GCF_000955955.1 Lentzea aerocolonigenes | reverse complement strand
GGGCCAGGACTGGCCCGGCTCGCAGAACAACGGCAGCCGCAACCTCGTGGTGTGGGAGTCGACGGATCTCGTCACCTGGTCACAACCGTGGCTGCTCAACGTCGCGGGCGCGATCCCGGACGGGCGCAACGCGTGGGCACCCGAGGCGATCTGGAACCCGGCCACAGGTGACTACGCCCTGTACTGGGCGACGAACGCGACGCTCAACGGCGTGCTGAAGCACCGCATCTACGCCGCCCGCACGACGGACTTCCGCAGCATCACGACACCACAGCTCTACATCGATCGCCCCGGCACGCAGAACATCATCGACACCCAGATCATCGAGATGCCCGCGGGCGTCGGCAGCCACCGCTACGTCCGGGCCTCCGGCGACGGTCAGATCACGCTCGAGGGCAGCAACTCGATCCTCGGCACGTGGACCACGCTCGGCAACCTCTCCGGCATCGGGCTCACGGGGTCGCAAGTGGAGGGTCCGATGTGGATGAGGTTCAACTCCGGCACCAAGTGGGCGCTGTACGTCGACCAGTACGCGTCAGGACGCGGGTACCTGCCGGTCGTGACGACCGACCCGACCAACCCCGGCAGCTACCAGATTCCGGCGTCGGGCACGTACAACATGGGCGGGACCAAGAAGCGCCACGGCTGGGTCCTCAACGTGACCGCGGCCGAGGAGAACCGCGTGCTCGCGCGCTGGCCCGGCACCGCGGTGAACCGGTTGCAGTCGTTCAACTTCCAGGACCGGTACGTGCGGCACGCCAGCTTCGACGCACGCATCGATCCCAACGTGAACCCCGCCGACGACTCCCAGTTCCGGCTCCGGCCCGGCCTGGCGGGCTCCGGCACGGTGTCGTTCGAGTCGGTGAACTTCCCCGGTTACTTCCTGCGGCACTTCAACTACGACTTCCAACTCGTCTACAACGACGGCACCGCGCAGTTCGCGCAGGACGCGACGTTCCGCCAGGTCGCCGGGCTCGCCGACGCGAACTGGTCGTCGTTCCAGTCCTACAACCACCCCGACCGCTATCTCCGCCACTACGCCTACGAGTTGAAGCTCGACCCGATCACCACCGCGACGGGACGCGGTGACGCCACGTTCCGCGTGACGAGCTGACCCGAATTTCGGTTGCGTCGTGCGCGGTGGACCTGCTCCACTGCGCACGACCAGTCATCAGGACAAGGAGAGGTACATGCGCGAGGCGTTCGTGTTCACCCAGAAGGTATTCATCGCCTATCTAGAGGACATGACGCTTGTCGCGCACCTTGAACCTGGGAATTCTGGCTCACGTCGACGCCGGTAAGACGAGCCTCACCGAGCGGCTGCTGCACACCGCCGGTGTCATCGACGCGCTCGGCAGCGTGGACGCCGGCAACACGCAGACCGACTCGCTCGCGCTGGAACGGCAGCGCGGCATCACGATCAAGTCCGCGGTCGCCTCGTTCACCGTCGGCGACGTCGCGGTCAACCTGATCGACACGCCCGGCCATCCGGACTTCATCGCCGAGGTCGAGCGGGTGCTCGACGTTCTCGACGGCGCCGTGCTCGTGGTGTCCGCGGTGGAGGGCGTGCAGGCGCAGACCCGCGTGCTCATGCGGGCGTTGCGGCGCCTGGGGATCCCGGCCGTCGTCTTCGTGAACAAGATGGACCGCCGTGGCGCCGACGGGGAGCGCGTGGCACGCGAGGTGGCCGAGAAGCTGGAGACCGACGCGCCCGTCTACTTCGGTTCCGCGATCACCGGCGCCGGGGTGGCGGAGCTGGTCGCGGGTGTCACGACGTCGCTGGCGGTGACGGTCGCGGCCGACGGTCCGCTGTCCGGCACGGTCTTCAAGGTCGAACGTGGCGCGGCGGGCGAGAAGATCGCGCTCGTGCGGCTCTTCGCCGGCACTGTGCGCACCCGTGACCGGGTGAGAATCGGTGACAGCGAAGGAAAAGTCACCTCGATCGCGGTGTTCGAGGGTGCCTCGGCGGTGCGCCGCAACGTCGCCAGGGCGGGGCAGATCGCGAAGCTGTGGGGTCTCGACGTCCGCATCGGCGACGCGATCGGCGCCGCGCGTCGCGAACGCGTCCACCACTTCTCGCCACCGACGCTGGAAACCGTGGTGGAGTCACCTGATCGCGCGGCTCTGCACGCCGCGCTGCAGCAGCTCTCCGAGCAGGATCCGTTGATCAACCTGCGGCTCGACGGTGACGACATCGTGGTCTCGCTGTACGGCGAGGTGCAGCGGGAGGTGATCGAGGCGACGCTCGCGCTGGAGTACGGCGTGGCCGTGACGTTCCGCGAGACCAGGATGATTCGCGTGGAACGCCTCCGCGGCGTGGGCGAGGCGGTGCGGTTCCTCGGCCAGAACCCGTACGCGGCCACCATCGGGTTCCGGGTGCAACCGGGGCCGGAGGAGTTCCGGCTGGAGGTGGAGCTGGGTTCGTTGCCGCTGGCCTTCTTCCGGGCCGTGGAGGAGACCGTGCGCGACACGTTGCGCGCTGACCGGATCCGCGACTGCACGGTCACGATGACGCATTCCGGCTATTCGTCGCCGGTGAGCGTGGCGGGCGACTTCCGCGGCCTGGCGCCGATCGTGCTGCGGGAAGCGGTCCGGCGGGCGGGC
This sequence comes from Lentzea aerocolonigenes, assembly GCF_000955955.1. Classification (GTDB taxonomy): domain Bacteria; phylum Actinomycetota; class Actinomycetes; order Mycobacteriales; family Pseudonocardiaceae; genus Lentzea; species Lentzea aerocolonigenes_A. The sequence goes on along the minus strand of NZ_JYJG01000153.1, from coordinate 42,860 downwards.
ACCTCGACGTGCGAACCGGTGCACCGCTTCCGGCTGGAGATTCCCGGGGACGCGCTCAGCGCGGTGCTCGTCGCGCTGGGCAAGGTCGGCGCGGTGCCGCTGACGACGACCGCAACGGTCCTGGAAGGACAGATCCCCGCGGCACGCGTGCACGAGCTGCAACGACGGCTGCCGTCGCTGACCCGTGGCGAAGGCGTGCTGGAAAGCGAGTTCGACCACTACGGCGAGCCCCGCTGACCAGCGGGGCTCGCTCAACCTGATACCCCGCTCGGCCACGGTGTCCGCGTGTCAATTCGCTGTGTCATGCCGCCCAACGCTGGAAACCGGCTCTTAGAGCAGGTTCAGCGATAAGCCAGTTGCTCCCAGGTGGTGTCCGATCGACCTCGGCCGAACGGCCGAGGCACGCCGTCCTCCCTACCTGATCGTCCAGCGAATCAGGGCCTTCGAGCCGATCTGACGGCCCGCCTCCGACCGGCACCCTCGTCTACATCGGACAGTCAAGGTTCTTGGCGCACAACGAGACGGGGACGCTCGAGCGATGGTCACGAAGATGTTGCCGATGCTGGTGGACGTTTGGCGCCACCGTCTCGGTCAGCTGCACTGCCGGCGGATCGTCGGCGTGACATGGGTGCTCGCGCTGATCGTCCTGCCGATCGCCTGGGCGGGAGATCAAGTGGCCGACATGATGGTGTACCGCAACGGCGGGCTGGCCTGGTTGCGCGACCTTCCGCTGTACGTCGACTTCCCCGGCGGACTCGGCGGCCCTGACCTGCCGTTCACCTACCCGCCGATGGCCGCGCTCCTCTTCACGAGCCTCACCGTCGCCCCGTGGTGGCTGGTGCACGCCTGCTACGTGATGGTCAGCTTCACAGCGCTCTCACTGGTGTGCGTGGTGATCGTCGGCCGGGTGCGGCCGCGTCTCATGTGGACGGTGGGGCCGATCGCCGCGATCGTGCTTCTGCAGATCGAGCCGGTGCGCTCGACGTTCGCGCTCGGTCAGGTGAACCTGGTGCTGATGGCGTTGATCGTGCTGGACTGCCTCGTGGTGAAGCCGAAGTGGCGCGGTGTGCTGATCGGGATCGCGGCCGCGGTGAAGCTCACACCGGCCATCTTCGTGCTGTACCTCCTGTTCAAACGCGACTGGCGAGCCGCGATGACGTCAGGAGTCACGTTCGCGGGGCTCGCCGTCGCTGGTTTCCTGCTGGCGCCGAAGGACTCTGTCGAGTTCTGGTTCCGCGCGATGCTCAACCCCGGCAGCAACCAGACGCTCTGGTACGTCTACAACCAGTCGCTGCACGGAGCGTTGCTCCGGCTGCTTCCCAGCACCTGGGTCGAAAGCCTGTTGTGGGTCTGCCTGTCGATCGTGGTGGTAGTACTCGGCGCCATCGTCGCGCAACGCGCCCAGGACGACATCGAGCCGATGCTCGCCATCGCGGCAGTCGGCCTGCTGATCTCTCCGATCTCCTGGTCTCACCACTGGGTGTGGTGCGTGCCCGCCATCCTCTGCTTCGCCATGCGGGCAACCACCTGGCTGCAGCGCTCGGCATTGCTCGGGGTTGCCGCGGTGTTCTTCCTGCAGCCTGCGGATTGGCTACCGTGCGGGTACGGCGAGGGGCAGGCTTGTTCCCTGCTGCAACACGCAATCGCGGACGCTTACGTGTGGACGGGTATCGGACTGCTCGTGGCACTCGCAGTGCTGCGGCGGTCGCCGATCAGAACTCAACGCCCTGGTTTCGCCGCTTTCGCGAACGCCTCGCGCACCTGAGAGTTCCAGCGACTGGCGGCGCCCCACCAGGGCGGGCGGGACGCCGGCGATGCCTGCCTCACTCCGGGCGGCCCAGAACCTTTTCGGTGCCTGCGAAGAGTTCGACGAGGAAGTAGAACGCATACCTGCCCGTGTCACCACCGCCGTCGGTGCCGCTGACGACGACCGGGTCGATGTTGTGCTCCAGCTCGACGCCGGGGGTGTCCGGGCGGCTCGCGCGCCGGTACACGAACGGGTTGGGGACGTCGTGCAACTCCTCCAGCGCAAGCCCATAAGCCGTCATGATGTCCCTGCCCGAGATCCGCCTGGTGCCGGGGTTGTACGGGTCGTCATCCGCGCCCACCCAGTCGGACAGCAGATCGACGAGCCCCAGCGAGAGGTCGTTGACGAACCCCTGGCTCGAGCCCATCGCTTCGGCCGGAACGCCTACGGCAGCGCCGAGCGAGGTGGCGGCTCGGCTGATTTCGGCGGCGATCTTCTCCTTGTACTCGGTCACGTCGCCGGAGTCGTGCTCCACGAGAAGGACACTGAGGACCACGTCGCCCGGCACATCCTCGTGGACGAGCGAATCGAGGGTCACCATGCGGACTCCGGGTTTCCCCATCTTCAGGTCGTCGACCCCGGCCGGGAAATGATGGACCGTCGACGTCTTCCGCGACGGGACGATGACGCCGACCGATCCGTGGACCTCGTCTTCGCCCTCCTGCCTGATCTGACACTCGAGTCCGGTCAACCACACGGTGATCCGTCGCTTGTCGGTCACGTACGGACCCCCTGGTTCGGGTGGCATCGAATCACTCCTCCTCGTCGGTCTCACACATGTGGCAGATCCCGCACAACGCCACCGCGGAAGTCGGACCGGTATCCGCCGCCGGCATCGGCGAGCACAGCCGGTTCGGTCACCGCTTCCCGTGTCCCGGCGTCGATCGGCAAGCCGATGGGATACGGCATCTGGTTGAGCTGCTTGGCCACGGCCTTGACGAACAGCGCTCGCAGGGAGGGCAACCCCTCCTGGCCGAGGGTGGCCCGCAGGCCGCTCCCGCCCAGTTCTGCCGTCACGTCTCTCAAGCTGATCACTTGTCCTCCCGGTGCCGTCTTCAGCCCGTGCCCTCGACGGGTTCGCCGAGCGGAACCTTCGACCACAGGGCGCCGCCTCCGGACCTTCTGCCCACGCACAGCCAAAGCGTCGTTTCGTCGAAAGTGGTCTTCAGGTCGAGGGGCCGCAGGAAGTACCGCCGGATGAACACGAGATCCCCGGTCGCGGCGTCGCGCGGCAGGCTCGGCTCTCCTGTCCCGAGCTGCACGCTCTGGCTGAGGTTGAGGTTCGCGTTGTGCACGGTCACGCCGCCCGGGTAGTCGCGATCGAAGTTGATCGTCAGGCCGTCGTTCAGGTCGTGGACGAGAGCTCGCCGGTACTCGCCTCCCTTGTCGGTGCGGTATGCCTTCTGCTCGAGGATCACGTCGGACGCCGTCACGTTCAGCACCGCGCCGTCGATCGTGACCCAGCCGTCCTTGTCGGCGTCCAGCCGGATGTCGCTGCGCACAGTTCGTTTCCTTTCCTTCGATGAGTGGTGGATCAGGCGGGATTCGCCACGCCGCTCTCGTTGACCACGAAGTGTCCGCGCGACGCCCCGTCGAAGGTGCCGTTCTTGATCCACTCCGTCAGTGCGGCCTGGTAGGTGGAATACGGACCGGCCCACGGTTCGCCGGGGCGACCGCCGTAGGGCGTGCCCGACTCCGGGGTGCAGCGATCGCCGGAGCAGCCCGCGAGGTGCAGCAGGTGGCTGCCGCACTGCACCTGCACCAGCACCTTGCCGGACGCGCCGAGGCTGTTGTAGACGGCGGGTCCCCACTCCGGCTTCGCGACCGTGTCGTCGGTGCCGTGGATGACCAGCGAGGGCGTCGTCAGTGAGGACGCGACCTCCGAGTTCCAGCCGTACAAGGAGAACGTCGGCGAGCGGTGCAGGCCCGTGCCTCCGCCCCACGTGCTGCCCAGCGGGTCCTCCTCCATCATCTGGCTCCACAGCTGTTCCTGTGTTCCCGGGATGCGGTGGCCGGTGCAGGCGGCGGCACGTCCTGGCGGCATCGCCGGGCCGGAGACGATGGAGTCCCGCGTCGCGAGGTTCGTCGGGAAGCTCGTGAAACCGTCCGGCGGGACCAGTTCCTCGGTTGGCGTGTCGAAACCCGAGGAGTGGAACACGACGCGGTTGACCTTCTTGGCGAACGCCGGGTTGGCGTGCAGCGTCGCGGCGACGTAGTTCGCGCCGAACGACCAGCCGATCAGGGTGACCTTGCGGTCCGACGGCTTCGCGTGCGCGATGGCGTAGTTGACGACCTGGCGGATGTCGCGGACGAACACGTCGGTCCGGGCGAAGCGGGTGCCGGTGGAGTGTGCGCTCCGCTGCCCGTCGAGGGGGTTGTTCAGCAGGAGCGTGCCCTGCTGGTCCAGGGGGAAGATCGGGAGGTGCGCGCGGTCGCATCCCTCGGCGTGGGAACAGCTGCCATCGGTGTTGTAGGGCCTGAGGCTCGCGTTGCCGGGATCGTCGAGGCCGTCGGCGAACCGCGTCGAACGGCCGTAGCCGAGCAGGCTGGGTGCGAAGGTGTCGATTCCCGCCTGGGCGAGCGCGCGCTGTGTGCTGAGCGTGTCGCCGTTGGGGGCGTTGTGCCGCAGGTCGAACGACGGCGTGCCAGACACTCTGCTGCCGTGCACCAGCACTGCCGCGCGGTTCGGCACATAGGCGCATTTGCCGTGGGCGTACACGGGACTGACGCGGTGCACCTGGATCTCCGCGGAGCGCCCGTCGAACTTCGGGTCGGGCATCAGCCCGGCCGGAACGGTGAACGGCAGCCATTGATCCGAGACGCTGACGCTCGTCGGAGTCGTGTCGCACCAGCCGTCCGAGGACGCGGCGGCCGTCAGGTGGCCCGAGCCGAAAGCCGCCGTGGCCAGGCTGACGGACAGGAGTAGCGACCACGTCTTCCGCGGACCGTGTGTGGTCAGTTCCATGAGTCCCTCCGATCGGTTCACGGGCTCGGGCTGAACGTGACGATCAGTTCGGGCCTGTTGGTGGTGTTCTCGCGACTGGTGAAGCGTTGTTCGGCGGCGGTGCCGGCGTTCTCGGACGCGTCTCGGACGCGGAAGCCGTGGTTGCTGCCGGCGTACATCGCCTTGACCTGGTCGGTCGCGTTCCACTCGACCCAACCGGCGTGGGAGGACGCACTGGCGGACGTTCCGGTCACGGCCGGCTGGTTGTTCCAGGTCACGCTGGATTCGGTGAACGGTGCGGCGAGCCGGTTGAGGTACAGCGTTCGGCCCGTTGCGGCGGTCGAGCTGTACAGCCGCAGCTTCGCGCCGGACACCTGGCAGCCGGCCGGAATCGCCTGGAGCGGGAAGCGGATGAGAGTGCGCGCGTTGGCATTGGCCTTGCTGCGTGCTCGCAGCGTGGCGTCCGTGCCGTGGGCGGTAGCGGGTTCGTTCTGGCCGACCCAGCTGTCACCGGTAGCGGTGGTCGTGGCCGCCGCACAGTTCGCCGCGGCCGTGATCGTGACCGAGGCCTGGTCGTCCTCCGCCAGGTTGTAGTTGCCGGGGGTGGAGTCCGGGTCGGGCTGATCGGACGTGTTCACCGTTGCGTAGTAGGTGTTCGTGCCGGCACTGGTTTTGACGACGGCCTGAAGGGTCGCGCCGGCACCCGCGGGGATCGTGCCGACCGTCCAGAGCCCGGTGACCGAGTCGTGCGAACCCTGGGACGGTGTCGCCGAGACCAGGTTCGAACCCCACCACGGACCGTTCCCTCCCACCGTCACACCGGTGGCGGCGTTGGGGCCCGCGTTGGTCACCGTCATCGTGTAGGTCACGTTCTGACCGACCGCGGGCGAGGTGGTCGAGGCGGTGAGCGTCACCGACAGGTCCGCGCCGACAGGTGTGGGCGAGACCCGCTCGCGGGCGAAGACGTTGCGGGTCGCGTAGCCGGGGGGCTCGGCGTCGAAGGCCACCACCGATCCGTCCGCCGAGAGCGACGGATCATCGCCCTGCGACACGAAGGTCAATGCGTTGGTCGTCAGGTCGGACACGTACGCGCCGGCACCGGCGGCGGTGAGGTTCGGGTTGGCGGTGTCGAAGGCGACGAAGCGTCCGTCCGCGGAGATGGACGGGTCGTTCGAGGGTTTGTGGCCGTAGGACGGGAACGGGGCGTGCTGACTCACCCACGTCGTCGTGCCCGCCCGCACATCACGGACGTAGACCTCGTCCCCGTTGTCGCACCCTCCAGGCGGAGAGCTGCACGTGATGTCACCCGAGTGCTCGATGCCGGCGAAGGCGACCCGGAGGCCGTCCCGTGAGATCGCAGGACAGGACGCCGGGAAGATCCAGGAGCCGTCACCGCGCAGGCTCACCCAGGTCTGGGTGTGGTCCTGCAGGTTCACCCTCGCGATGCCGCTGCCCGACTCGACGGCGGCATAGCCTCCGTCCGGCGAGATCGCGGGCCCGCACGAGGTGGCCCAGCCGTCCGTCAGGTACGTGGTGGTGCCGGCCGCCAGGTCGCGCACGAACACCTTGGTGCACGGAACCTCGTACGGCCAGGTACCGCAGCTGTCCTGATCGGAGTCGCTGAGGTTCGCGGCGACCGAGTAGAACACCACCTTCTGCCCGTCAGCCGAAATCGCGGGAGCGGCAGAGGTTCCGTTCGCAGGACCACCGTTCGATGCCCGGCTGACGAGCGTTGTCGTGCCATCGACGATGTCGCGCACGAACACGTTGACGCACGCCGCGAGCTCGCCCCATTCGTTGAGGCAGGTATCGGCGCCCTCGGTCGTGAAGGCGACGCGGTGTCCGTCGGCGGAGATGGACGGACTGCCCGCGTTGCCGTCCGCGCCACTGACCAGGATCGTCCTCGCGTTCACCAGGTCGCGGACGAAGACGTTGGTGTAGGCGTTGTCGTCCGAGTCGCTGAGGTTGTCCGCGTCCGAGGTGAACGCGACGAACTTCCCGTCGGCCGAGAACGAGGCATCGCGCGAGCTCCCGTCACCGGCCGTGCCACCGGGAGCCGCGCTGACGAGCCCGGTGTCGTAGGTACCTGCGGACGCCGGCGCGACCGGCGCCATCGAGATGACACCCGCGACGGCCACAACGATCAGCGCTCTGTTCATGGCAGCCACGTTCCGCGCGCGGGGAACCGCACACGACGGGGCCGGACCGAAGCACCGACCGAAGGATTTCAGCGGGCCAGTGCGTGCGCGAGGCCTTGCCGGGAATCGATGCCGAGCTTGGTGTAGGCGTTGGAGAGGTGCATTTCGACGGTGCGCAGGGTGACGAAGAGGGACTGCGCGATGTCCTTGTTGGTCTTGCCCGCGGCGGCGAGCTCGGCGACGCGGCGTTCGCTCGGAGTGAGCGCGTCGGCGCCGGTCTCGGTCATCCGCCGAGGCCGGGCGCCCGCGGCTCGCAGTTCGTCGGCGGCGCGTTGGGTCAACGATGCCGCACCGCAGCGGTGGGCCAGGTCCATGCCTTCGCGCAGCGGGTCGCGGGCCGCGGTGCGCTGTCCGTGGCGGCGCAGGGCGGCTCCGTAGTCGACCAGTGCCTCGGCCCGCCACAGCAGCGACGGCGACTCGGCGAGGATCCCGGCGGCCTGGCGGAGCTGTTCCAACCCGGCCGTGCCTCCGTGCACCAGGCCGCTCACCCGCAGCGCCCCTCCCCTGGCTCGTCGGACGCCGGTGGCGGTAGCGGCTTCGAGTGCGTCGTGAGCCAGGGAGGCTGCGGCGCTCTCATCGCCGAGAGCGTGCAGGACGGACACCAGCGCGACGCGGATGTCGTGTTCGTTGGGCACCCGGTTGCGGAAGTTCTGCGCGCGGTCGAGCGCCTCCTCGAGATCGGAACGCGCTCCGTCGAGATCACCCAGAGCGGCCCTCAGCCGGCCGGTCGTCGTCAGCAACCAGACCGACGGCATGTCGTGCTCCGAGTGTCCGTCGAGCCCGCGCCCGGCCAGCATCGCCGCGCATTCTTCGGTCCGTCCCTGGTCGAGGAGGATCTGCGCCATGAGAACGCAGGCGTTGACCCCTTTGCCCGGGCGCTGTCGTTCCATCACCAGCCGGGCATCGGCTTCGGCACCACGCAGGTCGCCGCGCCAGTGCCGGACGACGGCGCGCAGCCATCCGATCCGGCCGAGCCACTGCGGCGAGCCGGAGCGTTCCGCGTTGAGCAGCGCCCTGGACAGGATCTGCTCGGCGAGGTCGTACTGCTCGTCCGCCAGCAGCGGAAAGATGATGTTCGTCCGCCACAGCGGGTGCCCGGCGCGACTGGTGAGCGTCGGGTGCGCCGCGGCCCGGCGGGCGAACGCGACCGCCTCGGCGACGTCCCGCCCGGCCAGTGCCTTGCGGGCGACGAAGGACAGCAGCAGGCATTCGGCCGCCGTGCGTCCAGGCAGGTCGCGGAAGCGCTCGACCTCGTCCTCGAAGGACGTCGGGAGGTCACGGCTGAACAGCAGCGCGCCGAGCCGGGCCGCCTCCAGTTCGAGCGCGAGCTCCCGATCCTGCGTGCGCACCGCCGACGCCGCTTCTCGGCACGAATCCAGGTGGGGACGCAGGCGGGCCACGTCGGGATGCACCGCCCAGGCGTAGCCGATCAACGCGCGGGCGCGGACCACCGGATCGGCCGCGTCCTCGGCCGCGAGCAGGAACAGACGAGGGGCCTCGGCCGAGTTCAGCTCGTGTTCGGCGCGTGCCAGTTCGAGCACGACCTCCGGCCGATCACCGTCGGACGGGGGCTCCGCGATCGCTCGGCGCAGCAGCGCCGCGGCGGTGTCCGGCGCGCCACTGGACATCGTCCTGCGAGCCGCCTCGAGCAGCACCTCGACCACCGCCGGATCCCCTGCGGGACGGGTGCTCAGCAGGTGCACCGCGATCGTCTCCTGGTCGGCGTAGAGATCGGCCAGCAGTCGCGCCGCCGCGGCGTGCGACACCGAGCGTTCGGCAGCCGGTAAGTCGTCGTAAATGGCCGTGCGGACGATCGGGTGGACGAACTGGAGCGGGTCGCCACCCTCCAGCACGCCGAGGTCGGCGAGCGAGTCGACCAGTGAGCGCGCCGCGGCGGGACTCAGCTCGGCCAGCCGGCAGCAGTTGGCCAGTGTCGCGTGTGGACCGAGCACCGCGACCGCGCGGGTGAGCGCCGGTGCCGCCGGGTGCAGCCGGCTGACGCGCAGGAGCACGGAAGCCGCGATCCGCTCCGGTGCGAGGTGCGGAACGACCGCCGGATCGGGATCCGCACCGCGGCGCAGTTCCCCGAGCAGCTCCGCGAGCAGGAACGGGTTCCCACCCGTTGCCTCCCGGCAGGCCAGCCGCAGCGCTGCCGGTGCGTCGGCACCGAGACCGGCCTGGACCAGGTGACCGACCGCCGCTTCGCTCAGCGGCTGCGGCAGGATCGTGATCGCTGCCTCCAGCGCCAGCGACCGCAGATCGTCGCGGTGCGCCGCGATCCCCGGCCTCGCGGTCAGCGCGATGATCACCGGCAGGCCGTCGAGCCGGTGCGCGAGGTGGTTGAGGAAGCGCAGAGACGGCGCGTCGGCCCACTGGGCGTCGTCCACGGAGAGCACCAGGGGCGCTTGCTCCGCGAGGTTCGCGACCAGCCAGTACAGCCCGTGCAGTGTCGCGTAGGTGACGTCGCCGCTGTTCTCCTGGACATCGGTCGCGGTGAACACGGGGGCGGCCAGGCTGGCCGCACCGGCCAGCAGCCGATCGCGTTCGTCCTCGGCGGCGCCGGCCACCTGTGCCTCGAGCAGCTGGCGGACGATCCCGAACCCGAAATCGCGCTCCAGCTCGCCACCTCGGGCGGCCAGCACGGTCGTTCCCCCGGCGCGGGCTCGTCTGCGCAACTCCGCGAGCAGGGTCGTCTTCCCGATGCCGGGCGCACCTTCGATCAGCAGGACCTGGCCATCGCCGGTCAGGGCTCGGGCGAGGGCCCGGTCGATCTGACCGAGGTCGTCGTCGCGGTCGAGTAATCCTTCGGTCGAAGCTGCGGGCATTCCCCGTTGGTGCATCGGTTCGCCGCCTCGATCATCAGCCCATGTGCCCTGACAGTCGGTGTGCGGCAGCGTCCTGTTACCCGTTCGGCAACTCCACACCGGACGCGGGCGCCCGGCTCGCCCTGCTGGAGGACCTGTACGACCCGGCCACCCGCCGGCACCTGGACGGCCTGGGCGTCGGTCCCGGCTGGCGGTGTCTCGAGGTCGGCGCGGGCCACGGCTCGATCGCCGGCTACCTGAGCGACCGCGTCGGCCCGGCGGGACACGTGCTCGCCACTGACATCGACACCAGTGTGTTCGCGGCGCCGCCGGCCCCGAACCTGGAGCTGCGCACGCACGACATCGGCGCCGACGCGCTGCCGGAGGCGGCGTTCGACCTGGTGCACGCCCGCGCCGTGCTGGGTTTCGCGCCCCTGACGGCGCTGCAGCCGATGATCGCGGCTCTCAAGCCGGGTGGATGGCTGCTGCTGGAGCAGATGAGCTCGGCGCCGACCGAGTGCCTCGAGCCCGCGGACGACGAGGCCGCCGTCCTCGCCCACCAGATGCGGCGCGCGATCAACACCCTGATCGTGCGGCGCGGCGGTGACCCGGGCCTCGGCCTCCGGGTGCCGCAACTGGTGCGCGGTGCTGGGCTGAGCGACCTCGGAGGTGAGAGTTTCGCGGTGCCACTGCGCACGCGGCCGGTCGCGAGGTTCACACTGGCGACGGTCGACCTCGTCAAGGACCAGATCGTCACCGCCGGCCTGATGACCGCCGCCGACGTCGACCGGTACCGCGCCTGCCTAGCCGAGCCCGATCGGTTGTTTCCCGCGGCGCTGTGGATGGTCTCGGTGTGGGGACGGCGGCCGCATTGAGTGAGCTGCTGTTACATCCGGCTGTGATCGATCGATAACGCATACGAGTTGTCAACGAGGTGGCCCGCCATGAAGAGGAACTGGATCCGCGCTGCGGCGGTCCTGCTGCTGACCGGCGCGGTCGCCGCCTGCGGAAGCGATGCACCGTCCTCGCCGGACGGGGTCACCCGGGTTCGGGTGGCGATGATCCCGCTGGGCAGCACGCTGCCGGTGCACGTCGCGGACGAGCGGGGGATCTTCGCGCGCAACGGGCTGCGCATCGAGCGGACCGAGGCCCAGGACCCCGCGACGTTCGCGCCCGCGTTGACGAACGGCCAGTACGACATCGCCTTCAGCCTCCCGACGATCGTGCTGGTGGCCGCCGGCAAGGGCCTGGACCTCCAGGTGGTCAACCGGATGCAGCGCTCGACGCCCGGCAGCCCGAACGGCGCCCTGTTCACCAAGGACCGATCCCTCGACTCGTTCGGGAAGCTCAGGGGCCGCAAGATCGCCGTCCCCGCGTTGACCGGCACGATCACGGACTCCCTGAAGTACCTGCTGCTGAAGGAGAACGTCGGCCTCAAGGAGGTCGAGTTCGTGCAGACGCCGTTCCCGGCGATGGGCGACCAGCTGGACGCAGGGCGCGTCGATGCCGTCGTGGCCGGAATCCCGTTCAGCGGCGCACTGCTGGACCGCGGGTTCCACCTGCAGTCCGAAGTGGTCACCGCGGCGGTGCGGAAAGCGAGCGATGGCAAGGTCACCAGCGGCATGACGGCACTGTTCGCGGCCACTGCGGCGTACACGCGCGAGCATCCCGGCGTGATCAGGGCCTGGCGCAAGTCGCTGCAGGAGGCCGTCGACTACCTGAACGGCCACGACGCCGAGGCCCGCGAGTACCTGCAAACGTGGCTGGCGATGCCATCCGAGGTCGCCCAGCGGTCGCCGCTGCCCGAGTGGACGATCGACATCACGCCGGAGGACCTGCGCCCGTACGTCGCCATCTCCCGGGCCGTCGGCACCATCGACACCGAACCCGACGTGCGCGCGCTGGTCTGGCAGGACCATCCGTGAGCACCGCCGAGCGGACCGCGGTCGCGTACGAGGTCGACTCTCTCGGGGTTCGGCTGAACTCCACCGACGGCCCCCGGCAGATCGTGCGGGACATCTCCTTCGACGTCGCCCCCGGCGAGATCGTCGGCATCGTCGGCCGTTCCGGAGTCGGCAAGACCACGCTGCTGCGGGTGCTCGGCGGCCTGCTCGCCCCCTCCTCGGGCACCGTGTTCCTGGGCAACCGCGCGGTGCACGGACCGCCTGCCGACGTCGTCGTGGTCTTCCAGGACTACGACAACGCACTGCTGCCGTGGCGCACCGTTGAGCGCAACGTCGCCCTCGGACTGGAGGGCAGGGTGCCCCGGCGGGAGCGGCGTTCGCGGGTGGAGCGGGCGCTGGGTCTGGTCGGACTGGACGGACGCGGCAAGGAGTACCCGCGGCGCCTCTCCGGCGGCATGGCACAGCGCGTCCAGATCGCCAGGGCGTTGGCGGTGCAACCGACCGTCCTGCTGATGGACGAGCCGTTCGGCGCACTCGACGCGCTCACCAAGGCGACTCTGCAGGACGTGCTGCTCGACATCCACGCGCAGACCCGCACGACGATCGTGTTCATCACCCACGACCTGGACGAGGCGATCTACCTCAGCGACCGCGTGCTCGTCCTCGCCGGCGCACCGGGCACCATCACCAGAGCCCTGCCGACCGGCCTGCCCCGCCCGCGCGACCAGCTCGCCACCCGAGAACTACCCGGATATCTGCGAGTCCGGCACCAACTCTGGGAAGCCCTGCGCGCCGATCATGGTTAGTCGCGCCGGGCTGCTGGTCCCGCTCGCCTTCACCGGCGCGTGGCAAGTGCTGGTGTCAACCGGTGTGCTGCGCTACGACTACTTGCCCGCACCGGTCGACGTCGGTGAGTCGCTGGTCGCGCTCACCGCGTCGGGCGAACTCGCCGCCGACCTCGCCCACACCCTCGCGATCGTCGTCTTCGCGGCCGCACTCGCGCTCGCGCTGGGTGGCGCCCTCGGCTTCGCGATCGGTTCCCTGCCGCCGGTGCGGGTCCATCTCATGGCCTCGGTCGACTTCCTGCGCACGATCCCCGCGGTCGCACTCCTGCCTGTCGCGTTGCTGCAGTTCGGTCCTGGCCCCGGCACCGAGCTGATCCTCGCGACCTGGGCCGCCCAATGGCCCGTGCTGGTCAACACGGCGGGCGCGGTCGCCACCGTTCCCGCGCGCCTGCACGACGTCGCGCGAACGCTGCGACTCACGAGGACGAAGAAGCTCCGCACGATCGTGTTCCCCGCCGTGCTCCCGGCATGGCTGGCCGGGGCCAGGGTCGCCGGGATGATCGCGCTGCTGGTCACCGTCGTCGCCGAGATGATCATGACACCCGAAGGTCTCGGTGGCGGCCTCATCCAGTCCATGCAGGCACTCGATCCCGCGCGCATGTGGGCCTACGCCCTGACCTGCGGCGTCGTCGGCGCTGTGCTCAACGCGACGCTGCGCCGCGCGGTCCGGATCGGTCTGCCCGGCAGTGCGGTGAACCTCGACCAGGCGGGCGCGACGTGAAAGGTTCCCGCGGACTCCTTCCCCTCGTCGCGCTGCTCGCCGGGTGGCAGCTGATGGGCGACCCCGCCTCGATCGCACTCCCACCACCGGCCGAGTGGTTCCGCTCCCTGGCCGAGCTGCACGCCGACGGCGAACTGGTGGCGGCACTCGCGGAGACCCTGTCGACCTACGTACTCGGCCTCGCCCTCGCCGTCATCACCGGTGCGCTCACCGGCGCGGCAATCGGGTCGTCCCGCCACCTCGACCGCGCGCTGACGCCGTCCTTGGACTTCGTCGCCACGGTGCCAGGAGCCGCGCTCGTGCCGGTCGCCGTGCTGTTGCTCGGCACAGGCCGGCTGACAGGCGTCCTCACGGTGGCGTTCGCCGTGGTCTGGCCCATCCTGCTCAACGCCGTCACCGCCACGCGAGCCATCCCCGCCGTCCGGCTCGAAACCGCACGCACACTTGGTTTCTCGCGGGTTGAACGCTGGCGGAAGTTCGTCCTGCCGTCCCTCACACCGGCGATCGTGCTCGGCACCCGCGTGGCGTCGTCCATCGCGATGATCGTGGCGCTCCTCGCCGACATCTTCGGCACGGGACACGGCATCGGCCGTCTTCTCGTCGAACGCCAGCAGAACCTCGACGCGCCTGCCGTCTGGGGCCTGCTCCTCCTCGTCGGCACCTTCGGTCACCTGACCGCCGCCGTCCTCGCCCGCGTCGAGGCACATCTCCTGCGCGACTGGCAGCGATCAGACCAGTAGCCCGCAGGGCAGCCGAGGGTCCGGAAGCAGGCCGCACTGCCGAACACGTTCGGGTGACACCTTCTTACGGAGGTCAGCACTTGATCATTAGCATCCTGACGCCCTTCCACCCCACCAAGTCCGGATGTGAACACGTGGCCCACCTCGCAAAGTCAACTCGCGTGCTCGGCGTTGCCGTGGCCGCACTGGTGCCGGTCGCCGTGCCTGGTGCGCCGGCGCTCGCGGACGCACCCGCCGCCGTGGTCTGCACGACCTCGTCGCACTGGTCGTACTCGCCCGGCGTCGTGCTGGTGCCGCGGCCGCTGCGCACGACGGTGCGGGACGAGTACACCTCGTGCACCGGGCTCGGAGGGGCCGTCGCGGCGACCGGGGACAGCGAGTTCGTCGTGGACCGCAGCGCCGGATGCCTGGAACCGCTCGCGGCCGTGCCGGAGACCAGGGTCATCACCTGGGGGGACGGCAGCACCAGCGCCTTCACCTACACCGTGACCGTGACGTCCGCGCCGGGTGCCGACGTGATCACCAAGATCGGCACGATCACCGGCGGCGTGTTCGCCGGGCGGTCCGCTCAGGCGGTGCAGGCGGCACCGACGACCGATCTGCTGCTGTGCCTGTCGGACGAAGGGATCACGCGACAGTCCTCAGTGGGCACCTTCACGGTCCTCTGACCGCAGTGCTGACCATCAGCGGCGTACCGTCCGGCGAGGGCACGAACCTGTTACGCCGGCACGCGCCCGACCTCACCTGGCAGGACCGGTCCCCTTTTCTCGGTGCTTCGGCCGCACCGGTGATCCCGTGGTTGCGCATTGCCCGCCGCGACCACAGAAGAGAGACGGACGTCGAGCTCCCGGCGAGTTGTCCCGCGCCTCGGGGCGTCGCCGTCAGTTTCGCGCCGGAGGACGGCCTCGGAGCACGCGCCTGGGCGGCCGCGGCGGGACTTCGCCTGCTCGCCGCGGACAGCGCAGCGGTCGCCACCGCGGCGGACAAGATCACCTCGCTGGCGTTGTTCGAGCGGGCCGGGGTGGCCACGCCTCGCACGTGGGTCGTGACGGACGACTTTCCAGCTGACGCAACGGGTTCTCTCGTCGTGCAGCGCCGCGCCAACAACCTCACCGGCAAGGGCACCCGGTTCGTCACGACACCGGAACAGCTCACCGGCGTGCTGCGGGAGTGGAGCGGCGAGACGCTGCGGGTGTCGGCTCACGTGCCCGGCGTTCCCGTGACGGTGAGCGGATGCGTGATGCGGCAGAGCACCGTCGTGTCCGCGTTGTCCCATCAGCTCGTCGGGATTCCGTCGCTCACGCCGTACTGGGGCGCGCACTGCGGCAACCAGCTCATCGCCGACGACGACCTCCCCTCCGGTGCCGCGGCGCGCTGCCGCGAGGTGTGCGCCGCGGTCGGGAACCAGTTGGGGCGGCTGGGTTTTCTCGGGGCGTTCGGGCTGGATCTGCTGGTCACGCCGGCGGGCGCCGCGCTGGCGATCGAGATCAACCCCCGGTTCCAGACTGTGGTGTCACTGGTTCAGGCCCAGGAACGCGCCGCGGGACTGCTCCCCTGCCTCGGCACGCACGTGCTCGCCTCGCTGCTGCAGTCCGTGCCGGTCGAGGAAGTCCGCACCCCGTGCCTGAGGCTCAGCCAGATCGTCATCACCGCCGACCGAGCCGGAGTGCTCCGAACCGGCGTCGCGTCAGGAGTGCACCTGTTGGCGCAGGGCCGGCTCCTGCCTCAAGGCGAAGGCGATCTCGCGGCGTTGCGGCCCGGCGAGGCACTGCTGTGGGCGCACGCGCATCCCGGTGACCGCATCAGGCCGGGAGAGGAGCTCGCGGTGCTGCAGCTGCCGGGCCCGGTCGCGCCGGTACGGGCGCACCCGGAGCTCTCCGCCGAGGCACTGCGGTGGATCAGGGCCGTGCGGCAGGAGCTCGTGATCGAGGATGACTGAACCGTCGGGATGGGTCGACCTGCCGCCGGACCGCATGCGCGAACTCGGCCACCAGGTGGTCGACCTCGTCGTGGACCACCTCACCGGACTGCGCGACCAGCCCGTGCGCACCCTGGCGACACCGGACGAGCTGCGGCACGTGCTGGACGAGCCCGTGCCGGAGGGGCCGGCCGATCCGGGCGCGCTGATCGGCTTCCTCGCCGCGGAGGTCCTGCCGCGGTCGTTGCGGCTCGGACATCCCGGCTGCCTGGCGTTCATCCCCAGCGCGAACAACTTCCTCGGTGTGCTCGGCGATCTGCTGGCCTCCGGCTTCAACACCTCTCCCGGTGCCTGGCCGGTCGGCGCGGGACCCGCCGCCGTCGAGCTGGTCACCGCACGGTGGCTCGCCGACCTGCTCGGCCTGCCCGGCGGCTCCGGCGGGGTGTTCACCCCCGGCGGAGCGCTGGCCAACCTGACCGCGCTCGCCGCCGCACGCGACGACCGCCTCGGCACCGACGCGACCGGCGGGGTGCTCTACTGCTCGGACCAGACCCATCCCGCCGTGCTGCGCGCGTGTCACATCATCGGGCTGCGGCAGGAGCAGGTGCGGATGCTGCCGGTCGTGGAACCGGACGTGGTGCGGCGCCAGGTCCACGCGGACCGGACGAGCGGCCTGCGTCCGTTCCTCGTGGTGGCGAACGCGGGCACGACCGGGACCGGCTCCATCGACCCGTTGCCAGGGCTGGCCGCGCTGTGCCGCGAGGAACAGCTGTGGCTGCACGTCGACGGCGCACACGGCGCCGCCGCCGCGTTGACCGAACGCGGCCGGAAAGCGTTGCGCGGACTGGACGAAGCCGACTCCGTTGTGATCGACCCGCACAAGTGGCTGTTCCAGCCGTACGAGATCGGCTGTGTGCTGGTGCGTGACCCGGAGGTGCTGCGCCGCGCGTTCACGATCGACAGGTTCCGCGCCCAGACGGGCTACCTCGCCCTCTCGAGGCCCGCGGACGCCGAGACGAACCTGTCCGACCACGGCGTGCAGTTCACCACGGCCGCCCGCGCGCTGAAACTCTGGTTGTCGCTCAAGGGTTTCGGTGTGGCCGCGTTCCGCGCGGCCATCGACCGCGGACTCGACCAGGCAGAACACGTCGCCGCCCGTGCCGAGGAGAACCCGGAGCTCGACCTGGTGGCAGGACCGAGCCTCGGCATCGTCTGCCTGCGGTACCGAGGAGGAACGGACGACGTGCAGGCCGCGATCTGCCGTGAGATCAACGAGAGCGGTCACCTGCTCATCGCGACGACCACGGTGGACGACGCGCTGGCGTTGCGGCTGTGCACGATCAACCCGCGCACCACGCAGGCCGACCTGGACCTCGTGCTCGCCGCGATCGTCGAGGCCGGACGGGCCTGCTGAACACGCACACCGAACCTTCACAGAACCTCCCCACAACCCGGCCAACGCATGCGGTTCCCCAGCCGTCTTCCCGTCATGTTCACCACATGGGTCGAGAACTTCGAGTCCGAAGCGGCGCGCCGGAAGCGAACAGGTGACCCCGACTGGGCCGCCGGTGCCCGGCTGCACCCCGACGTCGTCAAGAGCGTGCAACGGTTCCAGGTCGGCGAGTCCGGCGACGGCGCCAACCTGATCGCCAAGGCGGGCGGCGGAACGTACGGCGCGGCGGTGCGGTTGTTCGTCGCCGAGGAACAGAACCACGCGCGGATGCTGGAACATCTGCTGCGGTCGGCCGGCCAGCCGACCATCGGTTCACACTGGACGGACGCGGTGTTCGTGCGGCTGCGCCGGGCGCTGGGACTGCGACTGGAGCTGATGGTGCTGCTCATCGCGGAAACCGTGGCGCTGCGGTACTACCGCGCGTTGCGCGACGGCAGTCATGACCCGCTCACCGCTGACGTCGCGGATCGGATTCTGCGGGACGAGGAGCGGCACGTCCCGTTCCACCAAGCCCGGCTCGGCCGGGTCCGCCGGCCTGCACGAGCGTTCTGGTGGATGTTGTTCGCCGGGGCCGTGGTGACAGTCGCGCACGACCACGCACCAGGGCTGCGCCAGCTCGGCGTCAGGCCGTGGCAGTTCGTCGTGCAGACGCTCGAAATCGTGCGCCGGCAAGGGATAATGGACGGCGAGGCGCATCGTCCTGGCTGAACGGGCTGCTCACTTTCCGGCCTCGGCTGCTTCAGCTGGTGCGGACGGCTGCGCGACGCGGACGTAGCTGACCTGCAGCAGCGTCAGCTGGCGGGCGCTCACCGCCACTGCGCCCACGTTCGAGAGTTCCGCCGCCTCGTCCTGCCCAGCGGCCCGGTACTGCACGGGACCGCTGATCGTGAGCTCGCGATCGGCCATGTCCGTCGCCGAGCGGCTGTAGGTGAGCAACCACCCGGCCACGTAGGTGCCGTCCGACAGGTGACAGCCCACGTGCACCCGGCAGTCGGGATGTGCCGTGAACAGGCGTCCCCAGGCGGAGAGGAACGTGGATTCGTTCCTCCTGCGCAGCCGGTCGAACATCGGGCCCGCGACCAGGGCGCCCAGCAGCGAGGCGGCGGCGACGAGGCCCACGCCCCAGATCCAGAGCGCGACGTGGTGCTGCACCGCGTAGTCGCCGGGACGGGTGAACAGTGCGGTGAGGTCGACGGTCTGCCGCGGCCAGGCCGACCACACCACCAGTGCCAGGGACAGCACGACCAGGTCGCACACCACGCTGACCACGACCATCGCCACGGTCTCGCGCAACGCCGAGAACTGCCGCTCCGGCCCTGAGCGCTCGCGCCGTGCGCTGTAGGCGAAGCCGGGGGTCAGCAATGCGATGAACAGGACCAGCCCGACCAACGTCGTGGGGACCATGCCACCCCTCCCAGTGGTGCTCCGCGGCCTATGATTGTGTCACGAAGATCTTTTCAGCGGCTGGACGGAGTCACCCCGTGTCGTCACCACCGGATCCGGAGTTCGCCGACATCGACTTCTCCGACGACGGCCCGGATCACGTCCGCGGCCATGCGGTGGCGGGCCACGCGCAGTTGCCTCCTACCGCGGACGCGCCTCCTCCCCCGCCGCCGCCCGCGAAGCAGTAACGAGTTCGTTCGCGCCCGAAGGCCGGCGTAGTCGCGATACGTTCGTTCGGTGGACATCGATGCTCTCCGTGCGCAAGCCGCGGAACTGCACGCGAAGGCGCGGGAGACACCGACCGCCGAAGCAGCTCAAGCCGCCGTCGAGGCCGCTCGCGCCCTGGTGTTGAGCTGCGGGCAGGACGAGCTGCGTGTGGAAGACGTCTGGCTGCTCGGCTGGGCGCTGGTCACCTGGTGGAACGCCGGCGGCGAGGACGGCCTCTTCGACGAGGCCATCGCGATGTTCCGCATCGTCGCGAACCTGCCGGACTCCCGCCGGAGCGCGGTGGTCGCGATGGCCACCGCGTGGGGCATGCGGGCGCAGCGGGATCCGTCGCGCGCCACGCTGGACACCGCGATCGCCGAGGTGGGCGCGTACGCCGATGAGTTCCCCGAAGCGGCGGACGAAGAGGCCGACCTGCTCGTCCTGCGCTACACCGTGGCGTACAGCCCTTCCGACCTCAACGAGGCGATCGCCAAACTGGACGCGCGGTCGCAGCGGTCCGCGGACCACCGGACCCGGTGGCTGCTCGGCAGTCTGCTGCGTTCGAGGTACGAGTCCTTCCAGCACGAAGAAGATCTCCTGCGTGCCATCGGCCTCGCGGCGTCGGCGATGCTGACGGCCGACGAGCGCAACGAGGAGGAGCGCAGGCTGGAGGCCGGCGGGCTGCTCTCGGACTGTCTGCAGAGCCTGCCCGACACGGCCGGCGTGGCCGCGGGCGTCGTGACGGCGCTGTGCGACGCGCTGCACGAGAAGGGCGACCAGAACTTCCACCAGGAACTGGTCGTCCTGATCGTGACGAACCGGTACAAGGCGACCGGCAGGCCGAGTCTGCTGAGCGTGCTGTTCGGGCTCTACACGGAGTCCGGGTACGACGACTCGCGCGGCGTCTTCGCGAGGGAGACCGTGCGCGAATGGGCCGCCCACCGGAAGGAGCGGTACGCCCCGATCGACCTCCCCGATCGCGAGATGCTCGTCCTGCTCGGGATGTGCGCACACGCGATCAGGACGCACACCGAGTTCGGCGATCTCGTCAACTTCCTGGCCGTGCAGCTCATGCTGATCGCGAACGTGTGGAGCAGTTCGGGCGCCGAGCTTTCTCCCGCCACGCTGAAGGCGGCCATCGAGATCATCGAGCCGGTGGCCGACGTCATCCCGGAGGCAGGCCGGAAGGCGCTGCTGTCGACGCTGTCGTCGTTGCACCTGAAGTACCTCAACCGCGCGGCGGAACCCGGCGACGGCAGGGCGTTCATCGAGGTGCACCGCCGGATCGCCGCGAACGGCTCGCCAGGTGACCTGGCCGCGCTCGCGAACGCACTGTCCTCCAACTACCGGCGGACGGGCGCCGACGCCGAACTGGACGAGGCCGTCCGGATCTGCGAGGAGATCAGCCATCACGCCTACGGATACGCCCTTCTGCACGCGGACTTGCTGCGGAAGCGGTTCGGCCGCGACCAGAACCTCGAGGACTGGCTCGCCGCGATCCGCCTGCTGGACCAGCCGGACGCGGAGCTCCCGGACAACCGCGCGACGCGCTCCGGCTTCGCCGACCTGGTGATCGATCTCCACGAGATCGCACGCACAGCCGGCTCGCTGGCGGCTGTCGCGGAGCCGCTGTACGGCCTCTGCACACGAGCGATGGTCGTCGTCGACGACCAGACGATGTTCGAGGAACTCAGGTACCGGGTCAGCACGATGCACGAGGAGATGCCCGAACTCCGGCAGGCGACGGCGACCGACGACCATGCGCGCTGGACGCTCGGCGCCGGCCTGATCGGCGCGCCCTCGGCCGTCACCCCCGTGGACGATCTCGATCGTGCGATCGGCCTGCTCGGCGAGCTCCTCGTGAAGAAGACGGGCACGCAGTTCCGCTCCGTGGTCCTCTCCGATCTTTCCGGCGCGCACATCTCGCGGTTCGCGAGGACCGGCGACAGAGGCGATCTCGACCGTTCGATCACGGCGATGCGCGAGGCGGTGCGACTCAGGCCGGCCGACCCGCTGATGCTGGCGAACCTGTCGCACAAGCTCACCGAGCGGTTCGACGTCATGGGCAGCAAGACCGACCTCGACGAGGCGGTGGCGCTGGGAGAACACGCCCGCGGACTGATCGACGACCGCACCAGCGCCGCGGGGCGGTTCGCCATCCACAACGGACTGGCCGGCAGGTACCGGAAGCGGTTCGCGTTCAGCGAGGACCCGGCCGACCTGGACCGGGCGCTCACCGCGATGCGTGCCGCGCTCGACGCCCTGCCCGACGACCACCCGGACCGGGCGATGGCGCAGCACAACCTCGGCGGGTTCCTGCTCTACCGAGCCGCCCAGGGCCGGAGTTCGGATCCGGACGAGATCGTGGGGCTGTTCAACGCCGCCCTGGAAGGCACCCCCGCCGGGCACGCGGCGTCGCACAACCGGAGGGTGTCGCTGGCGCAGGCGTTGCTGCACCGGTCGGAGACGTCGTCCGCACGCCCGGACGACCAGGCAGAAGGCCTGCGGATCCTGCGGGACCAACTGGCCGGGTTCGGGCCGGACGAGCCGAGGCGGTACGACGTGGCCTACGTTCTGGCCGCCGCGCTGACGCTGTACGGGGGTTCGCCGACCGAGGCGATGGAGCTGTGCCAGCACATCGTTCGCGCGCCGCAGGCCCCGGCGGAGACCCGGCTCAACGCCGGGGTCGACTGGGCGCGGCTGGCGGAGGACGGCGGCTCGCCCACCGACGCGATCGGCGCTTGGGAGGAGGTCATCCGGCTGCTCGGTTCCGTTGCCTGGCAAGGGCTTCCCCGCAGCGACCAGGAACGGTTCCTGGTCAAGTACCAGCGCCACGTCTCGCGCGCGGCGACGTTCGCGATCAGGTCGGGTGAGGTGCGGCGGGCGCTCGAGCTGATCGAGCACGGCCGGTCGATCCTGTGGCGGCAGGAGGGCTCGGCCGAACTGGAGCTCGACGCCGCCGAGTCGGTGGTGGTGCTGGTGGCGCACGGCGAGCAGGGCCACGCGATCATCGTCCGCCGCGACGACGTCCAGGCGATCGAGCTGCCCGGCATGACCGCGCCGGAGATCGACCAGTGGTGCGGTTTCCTGGTCTCCGCGACCAACGCGCTCGGCACTGGCGACCAGGAGACCATCGGCGAGGCCCAGCGGGTGGCGACCGCCGTCCTCGACTGGTCGTGGCACGTGGTCGTCGCGCCCGTGCTCGCGGCTCTGCCCGAGTCCGGAAGCCGGCCGCGGTTGTTCTGGTGCCCGACCGGGCCGCTGGCGATGATGCCGCTGCACGCCGCCACCGACGCCACGACCGGACGCTCGTGCCTCGATCTCGCGGTCTCTTCGTACGTGCCGAGCCTGCGGTCTCTCGCGACCGCGCTTCCCCGTCGCGGCGCCGGGCAGGAGATCGAGGAATTCCTCACCATCGCGCTCGACGACCACCCCGACGAGAACCTGGCGCTCGTCCACGTCAAGGCCGAGGTCGCCGCTGTCGAACGGGTGTTGCCGAGCGCTCGGCACAAGTCGTTGCTGAACCTGCAGGCGACTCGTGACGCCGCGGCCCGCGAGCTCGCGCGGCACCGGTTCGTCCACGTGTCCTGTCACGGCGCGCACGACCCGAAGGCCCCGTCTGCCAGTGGCATCGTGCTGGCCGACGGGGTGCTGAGCGTGCTGGACATCGCGAAGGTGCGCACGGACGACGCCCAGTTCGCGTACCTGTCGGCGTGCCGGACGGCGATGGGGGCACCCGAGCTGTCCGACGAGTCGATCCACCTCGGCGCCGCCCTGTTCCTCGCCGGTTTCCGGCAGGTCGTCGGCACGCTGTGGGCCGTGGGCGACCAACTGGCGGCGAAGGTCGCGGAGGCGTTCTACCGCAAGGTGGCGGTCTCGGGGCCGGATGCCGCGGCGACCGCCATCGGTGAGGTCGCTCTGCTCGTGCGTGCGCAACGCAAGGCAGAACCGTTGCTGTGGGCGGGATTCGTCCACATCGGAGTCTAGGAGTCGGACCATGACGCGGTACGTCGACGAGGATCTGCACGGTGCGGAGTTCCGCGAGTGCGACCTGACCGGGGCACGCCTGATCGGCGTCGTCATGCAGGACGCGGTGATCGACGGCCTCGTCACCAACCTCGTGGTGAACGGTGTCGAGGTCACCGAGTACGTCGAGGCGGAGCTCGACCGGCGTCATCCGGTGCGGGTGCTGATCCGCTCCGAGGACCCCGCCGATCTGCGCGAGGCGGCACGGCGGCTCCAGGCCGGCTGGACCGCCACGATCGAGCGAATCCGCCGTGCACCGGGCATCGAGCGCCGCAGTGTGAACGACGAGTGGTCGGCGGTGCAGACGATGCGCCACCTGGTCTTCGTCCACGACTCGTGGTTCCGCCGCTGCTGCCTGGGCTCGACGGAGCTCTTCACGCCGATGGGCATCGGGCCGTCCGTCGAGCCCTACCGCGGAGCGCACGGGCTCGACCTCTCCCTCGACCCGGACCTCGACGAGATCGTGAGCGTGCGTGACGCGCAGGCCGCGGAGCTCGAGGCCTGGCTCGACGACGTCACCGCCGCGCAGCTCGCGGTGCGGGCGCCGGTGCCGGACGACGACGTCTGGCCGCCTTACGCCAGGGGTCGCTCGGTGCGGCAGTGCCTCGGCACGGTACTCAGGGAGACATTCGAGCACCACGGCTTCTGCGTGCGCGACCTCGGCCTGATCGAGGCACAGGACGCCGAGTAGGCTCAGGTCGTCTTGCGCACCAGGCCGGTGAACCCCGCGACGAACAACGTCGCGAACGCCCAGGCCATCAGCTGCAGCACCCACATCGTCACGACGACGAACTGGCCGGCGCTCGTGCTCGTGGCGACCTGACATCGTTGCTGCACATCGGTTTTCACCAGTGGTGCGGCGGCGTTCAGCGCGTAGCCGATCTGGTCCACTGCGGAACACCGCACTGCGCCCGATCCGAGCACCACCGCCGCGGACACCGCCAGTGTGCCCAGCAGCCACAGCAACGCCGTCGCGGGCCGAGCGTGCGCTGACCATCAACGCTGACAACGGCCTGCCCATCCGCGACGAGGTGTTCCCGGCCAAGAACTCGCCGAACCCGTCGAAGTACGCGGTCGTGACCTACAAGTCGTCCCGCGTGACGCTCGCCGACGTGGCCGCGGGCAAGATCTGATCCTGCCCGCTGAACGCTGCTGGGAGGGCCGGCGAGATGCCGGCCCTCCCAGCAGGTCACACGATCGTGTCGTCCACGAAGCACCAGCGCCAGGTCTCCCCCGGCTCGAACGACCGGATGATCGGGTGCCCCTCCTCGGCGAAGTGCTTCGAGGCGTGCTTGGCGGGCGAGGAGTCGCAGCAGGCGACCTTGCCGCAGCCGAGGCACAGGCGCAGGTGCACCCACCTGCCGCCGGCGGCCAGACAGTCCTCGCACCCCTCGAGCGTGCTGGGAGCGGGCTCTGGGCCCAGCTCGGCGACGTGTTCGCAGGTAGTTGCCACGGCGCGACAGTACCTCGATTGGTGTCATCGACAAGTTCCAGAAAGTCGAACGCTGGTGTTTGACTGGTCGCATGACGACTGCCGACCGCGTCGCGCGGCCTTCGATTCTCACGGTGGACGACGATCCGGCCGTGTCCCGGGCGGTGGCACGCGACCTGCGCCGGATGTACGGCGAGCACTACCGGGTCGTGCGGGCGGAGTCCGGGGCGCAGGCGCTCGAGGCGCTGCACGAGATCAAGCTGCGGGGCGAGGAGGTCGCGGCGCTGCTCGCCGACTACCGGATGCCGCAGATGAGCGGGATCGAGTTCCTCGAACAGGCCATGGACGTGTTCCCGCAGGCGCGCCGGGTCCTGCTCACGGCGTACGCCGACACCGACGCGGCGATCCAGGCGATCAACGTCGTGGACCTCGACCACTACCTGCTCAAGCCGTGGGATCCGCCGGAGCAGAACCTCTACCCGGTTCTCGACGAGCAGCTGCGCGCGTGGGCCGTGAGCGACCGGCAGCCACCGCAGCGGGTGCGGGTGGTCGGGCACCGCTGGTCGCCGCGTTCCTACGAGGTGCGGGATTTCCTGGCGCGCAACAACGTTCCCTTCCGCTGGCACGCGCTCGACGAGCCGGAGGCACGCTGTCTGCTCACCGCGGCGCATCAGGACGGGACAACTCTGCCGGTCGTGGTCACCGCCCAGGGCAAGGCTCTCGTCGACCCCTCGGACGCGGACCTCGCCGCCGAGGTCGGGCTGAGCACGCGGCCGTCGGCCGACTTCTACGACCTCATCGTCGTGGGCGGCGGGCCCGCCGGGCTCGGCGCCGCGGTGTACGGAGGCTCGGAAGGGCTGCGCACCGTCCTCGTTGAACGGATCGCCACGGGCGGCCAGGCGGGTACCAGCAGCCGCATCGAGAACTACCTGGGTTTCCCCGACGGCGTGTCCGGCGGGCAGCTGACCGAGCGGGCCCGCAGACAGGCGGTGAAGTTCGGCGTCGAGCTGCTCACCACCCGTGACGTCGTGGCCCTCGAACGCCGGGGCGCCGCGCGCGTCGTGCGGTTCGGCGACGGCACCGAACTGGCCGCCCACACCGTCATCCTCGCCACCGGCGTGTCGTACCGGTTGCTCGACGCGCCCGGACTCGGCGCGCTGACCGGGCGGGGCGTGTACTACGGCGCCTCGACCACCGAGGGCCCGAACTGCGCCGGTCAGGACGTCTACCTGGTCGGCGGCGCGAACTCGGCCGGGCAGGCGGCCGTCTACTTCTCCGGGCACGCGCGCAAGGTGGTGATCCTGGTGCGCGGCGACTCGCTGGAGCAGTCGATGTCGCGGTACCTGATCGACCAGCTCGAAGCGATCCCGAACGTCGAGGTGCGCACGCACACCGAGGTCGTCGGCGGCACCGGTGAAGATCACCTCGAGACGCTGACGTTGCTGCACAACAAGACCGGCGAGACTACGACCGTTCAGGCGAGCTGGTTGTTCGCGTTCATCGGCGCCGCCCCGCGCACGGACTGGCTGGACGGCACGCTGGCACGGGACTCGCACGGGTTCCTCCTCGCCGGGCCCGACCTCGGCGGCTCACCCGCCGGCTGGGACCTCGAGCGGGCGCCGTACCACCTGGAGACGAACGTGCCGGGGGTGTTCGTGGCGGGAGACGTCCGGGCGGACTCGGTGAAGCGGGTCGCGTCCGCGGTCGGTGAGGGCGCCATGGCGGTCACCCTGGTCCACCGTTACCTGGA
The DNA here is from genome assembly GCF_000955955.1 of Lentzea aerocolonigenes. GTDB lineage: Bacteria > Actinomycetota > Actinomycetes > Mycobacteriales > Pseudonocardiaceae > Lentzea > Lentzea aerocolonigenes_A. Next base: position 16,668 of record NZ_JYJG01000153.1, on the reverse strand, counting down.
GAGGTCGTGATGGAGAGGCCCACCGCGGCGCAGCTGCGCGAACTGTTCCTGTTCGAGAAGCTCGACCAGGGCCAGCTGGACTGGCTGGCCGGACACGGTCACATCGAGACCCGCGAGGCCGGCACGCCCGTGCTCACCGAAGGCGAGCCCGCGACGTGCTTCTTCGTGCTGCTCGAAGGCACGGTCGCGCTGTGCCGCAACATCGGCGGGCAACGGGTCGAGGTGAGCCGCAGCAGCCTGCGCGGCTCGTACTTCGGCGCCACGCAGGCCTACCTGGAGCTCGACCAGCCGACCTACCAGATGACCGTCGAGTCGATCACCGCCACGTCGATGCTGCAGTTCGACGCCGACGAGATCGGGCCGACGATCCGCGCGTGGTTCCCGATGGCGATGCACCTGCTGGAGGGCTTGTTCTGGGGGATGCGCAACACCCAGGCGACGGTCGGCCAGCACGAGCGGCTCACCGCGCTCGGCGCACTGGCAGCGGGCCTCACGCACGAGCTCAACAACCCGGCCGCGGCCGCGGTGCGGGCGACGGCCGCTCTGCGCGAACGGGTCGCGGGCATGCGGCACAAGCTCGCCCTGCTGGCCCAGGGCTCGATCGACCCGGCAGACCTGCCCACGCTGGTCAAGCTGCAGGAGAAGGCGGTCGAACGGGTCGCCAAGGCCCCGAAGCTCAGCCCGCTCGAGGCCAGCGACGCCGAGGACGAGGTCGCCGACTGGCTCGACTCGCATGACATCAGCGGCGGATGGGACGTCGCACCGGTCCTGGTGGCGGCCGGGCTGGACGTCGAGTGGCTGGAGAGCTCGCTCACGGCGTGCCCCGTCGGTGTCACCGCATCAGCCGTGTACTGGCTCAGGTACACGGTCGAGACCGAGATGCTGATGAACGAGATCGAGGACGCGACCACCCGAGTGTCCACTCTGGTCGGTGCCGCCAAGCAGTACTCGCAGATGGACCGCGCGCCGTTCCAGGTGGTCGACGTGCACGAGCTGCTCGACTCCACGCTGGTCATGTTCGGCGGCAAGCTCAAGGAGGTGCAGGTGGTCAAGGACTACGACCGGACGCTGCCCGCCATCCCCGCGTACGCCGGCGAGCTCAACCAGGTGTGGACGAACATGATCGACAATGCGCTGAGCGCGATGGGCGGGTCCGGCACGCTGACCGTGCGGACGTTCCGGCGGGACGAGCACCTCGTCGTGGAGATCGGCGACACCGGTCCCGGCATCCCGGCGGAGGTGAAGAGCCGGATCTTCGAACCTTTCTTCACGACCAAGCCGGTCGGAGAGGGCACCGGACTCGGGCTGGAGATCTCGTGGCGGATCGTGGTCAACAAGCACCACGGCGAGATCCGGGTGGAGTCGGCACCGGGTGACACCCGGTTCCAGGTTCTGCTGCCCCTGGAGGACGCCCGTCCTTGAGCTCGTCGCCGTCAGGTTCCGGTGGCGACGAGCACCAGGACGCGGCGTTCCGGCACGAGGTAGGCCTTGGCGGACCACTTGTCGTGGCTGAAAGCCTGGTCGAGACGATCGCTGGTCAGGAACGCGCCCGCCGGGAGTTCGGCGCGCAACCCCTCCACGACCTCCGGGCTCTTTCCCGCGGGTGCGGAGGCGTAGGTGGTCTTCAGCTCGTCGATCTTGCGCTCGGACAGCGTGACCACGGCGTCGATCCAGTAGGTCGACGGGCCGGGTGCCCGGTCGGAACCGAAGGTGCCCGACATCCAGCGGGCGTGCTCCGGGTCGTCGAGTGCCGTGAACCGCTTGGTGAGCGGCTCGAGGTCGGTTCGCAGCTCGCCGGTTCCGGACTTCTCGGCGGTGCCGGTGTCGCGCACGTTCGTTCCTCCGTTCCACGACGTCTGACAGCCGGCGGTCATCACCGCGAGCAACAGCACGGTGACCAACCTGATGAGCCTCACCGGCGCTCCCTGGGGTTGTCCGGGGTGGGTTCCCGGCCGCGGCTCGTTCCGCGGGCGTCACGATCCTCGCCCGGCTGTCCGGCGGGCCCACCGGGTGGGTGGCCCAGCTCCCAGGTGACCGTCCTGGTGATCGTGCCGTACGTGTCGAAGGGCTTCTCCGTGGTGACGCGTTGTCATCAGTTTCCCCGGTGAGGTCACGGGTAGCCGGAGCACGACCGAAGCGGAATTCCACGTTCACATGGAGCGCTCGTGACACACGTCGGCCTGTGCGGAAGGCGGCGGTGCCGGCATGCGCGGGCGCTGAGTCACAGCTCCGCTCCCCCTGTGATGATCAGCAGCGCGACGTCGACGACGGCCACCGCGAGCAGCGCGTTGAAGTTCGCCCGCGAACCGGGCCGCCGGCCGCGCACCCGGCCGATCAGCAGGATCAGCACCGACGACGGCACCGCCACCAGCCCCGCCGTCGTGACCGGGCCGGGCGGGCCGAACGCGAGGACCACTCCGGTGATCACCGCCAGCGCGGACGCCGATCCCGCGCTGGCGGTCTTGCCGAGGCGGTGCGGGAGGCCGCGCACCCCCGTGGCGGCGTCGTCCTCCAGGTCGGGGATCACGTTCGCGAAATGCGCCGCGCTGCCGAGCACGCCGGCCGCGGCGATGAGCCACAACGGCGGCCATTGCGCCGCCGGGCCGCCGAGTGTCACGAACGCGGGCAGCAAGCCGAACGAAACTGCGTACGGCATAACGGAGAACGCCGTTGCTTTGAGGCCGAAGTCGTACGCCCACGCCGAGCACAACATCACGACGTGCACCACCGTCGCGTCCACACCGGACAGCAGCGACAAGCAGATCGCAAGCGCCGCAACGACGAGCGTTGCGATGGCCACGAGCCTGCGCGACACGGCACCGGCGGCGACGGGTTTGTCCTGGCGGCCGACGCTCGCGTCACGGTCGGCGTCGAGGAGGTCGTTGAGCCAGCCCACGGAGAGCTGGCCCGCCAGCACGGCCGACGCCACGGCCAGCAGCCCTCCTGGTGACCTGCCGGTGGTCACGGCCAAGGCGGTGGCGACCGCGGTGACGGCGAGAGAAGGCAACGGATGACTGGAACGCGCGAGAGCTCCGAGGCGGCCCATGAGCCTCCAGTCTGCCAGCCGGCGGACGGCGCGCAGAACGATCTTGAGCCGAACGATCCGGAGCTGTACGAACGTTTTGCCGGCCAGTGGTGGGATCCGCGCGGTGCGTTCGTCATGCTGCACTGGCTCGCCGCGGCACGCGCTGAGCTGATCCCGCCGCCGCGTCCCGGCGCGGTGCTGGTCGACCTCGGGTGCGGCGCCGGGCTGCTCGCACCGCACCTGCGCGGCTACCGCCACATCGGCGTCGACTTCTCCCAGGAAGCCTTGCGCCAGGCGCGAAAGCACGGCGTGCGGGCGATTCGGGGCGACGTGCTCGCCGTGCCGCTGCCGGACGGGTGTGCGGACGTCGTCGTCGCGGGCGAGATCCTGGAGCACGTCCACGACCTGCCGGCCGCAGTCGCGCAGGCGTGCCGGTTGCTGCGGCCCGGCGGTCTGCTGGTGCTCGACACGCTGGCCGACACCGCGTTGTGCCGGCTGGTGGCGATCGGCGTCGTGGAACGCGTGCTGGGGCTCGCGCCGCGCGGTGTGCACGATCCCGCGTTGTTCGTCGACCGCCGGGCGCTCGTCCGCGAGTGCGCCCGCCACGGTGTGCGCATGGCTTTGCGGGGTATCCGCCCCTCATTGGCCGACCTGCTCGCGTGGTCGGTGCGCAGGAGAGCCTCCGTGCGCATGGTTCCGACCGCGACCACCGCCGTGCTCTTCCAGGGCGCCGGCCGCAAGGAGGGATGAGCCGTGGACCTGGAGTCCCTGGCCGACCGCATGTCCAGCCGGGCGTCGAAGTACGACGTGTCCGGCGACTTCCCCGAGGAGGACTTCGACGACCTGCGTGCCGCGGGGCTGCTCGGGCTGATGGTGCCGCGCCGGCTCGGTGGCGGGGGTGCGTCGTTCGCCGAGTACACCGACGTGGCGATGCGGCTGGGCAGCGGAGCGGGTGCCACCGCGCTGATCTTCAACATGCACGCGTCGGTCACCGGAGCGCTCGCGCACATCCCCGAGGAACTGGTACGGCAGTTCGGCGCACCGGAGAGCTTCGCCGCGTCCCGCGACCGTGTGTTGCAGGCTGCCGCGGGCGGTGCCCTGTACGCGGTGGCGATGAGCGAACGCGGCATCGGCTCGCGCCTGTCGAAGGTGCGAACCTCTTATGAGCGAACGGATTCCGGTTTCCGGATCACCGGCGCGAAGACGTTCGTCTCCGGTGCGGGCCACGCCGACGCCTACCTCGTCGCCGCCAGGGACAGCACGTCGGAGGGACCCAGGATCTCGTACTTCCTCGTCCCGTCGGGCTCTGGCGTGGAGGTCCGGCCCGCCTGGGACGCGCTCGGCATGCGCGCCACCGCGAGCCACGACCTGCACCTGCACGCCGAAGTCGGGGAAGACGCCCTCCTCGGCGGCATCGAGGGAACCGCGCTGCTGCTGGCCCAGGTGATGCCGCAGTGGCTCGTCGCCTCGTATGCCGCTGTCTACGTCGGTGTCGCGAAAGCCGTGCTGCGGCACGGTGCGGAACACCTGAATGAGCGCGGACTGCAGAGACTCCCGATGGTCCGCGCGCGCATGGGACGCGCCGACACCCAGGTCGCCGCCGCGGAGCTCGTCGTCCGCAACGCGGCCAGGCTCGTCACCGAGGATCCCGGCAGTCCCGAGACCAACCGCTGGGTGTGGCGGGCGAAGCTGGCCGCCGGGGACACGGCCGCCGAGGTGGCGTTCTCCGTCCTCGAGGCCGCCGGCGCGTCGGCCATGCGTCGCGGTCATCCCCTGGAGCGGCTCTACCGCGACGCGCGGTGTGGTGCCCTGCAACCGGCCACGTCCGACGTGTGCGCCGACTGGCTCGGAGCCTGCGCGATGGGCGACGACCCGGACGAGGTGGCCCGCTGGTGACCGCGCACATCGCCGCGATCGGCACCGCGCTGCCTCCCGCGTTCGAGCAGAGTTCCCTGTGGGAAAACCACTTCCGCGCACTCCTGAACGGCAGCAGGGCTGCTGGGCGGATCTTCGCGTCAGCCGGTGTGCAACGCCGGCACGCCGTGGTGAACCCGCTGCAACTCGACCTGTCGGAGTGCACGACCGGCGAGCGGATGCGCTGGTACGACGCGTACGCGAGGCCGTTGGGGCACAAGGCCGTGCTGTCCGCTCTCGACTCCGCCGGACTCGATCCCACCGACATCGGACAGCTCACCGTCGCGTCGTGCACCGGTTACACGGCACCGGGACTGGACGTGCAGCTGGCCGCGTCGCTCGGCCTGGCTCCCGGCGCGCAACGGCTGATGGTCGGCCACATGGGCTGTTACGCCGCACTGCCCGCAATGGCCACCGTGGCCGATTTCGTGACCGTGCACCAGCAGCCGGCGGTGTTGCTGTGCCTGGAACTCACGTCGCTGCACGTCCAACCGTCCACAATGGACGTGGAACAGATCGTGTCGCACGCGCTGTTCGCAGATGCCGCCACCGCGGTCGTGGTGACGCCAGAGCAGGGCAGGCTCGAGGTGGTCGCCACCGCTGCCCTCACCGATCCCTCGACGGCGGACCACATGACGTGGACCGTCACCGACCACGGCTTCCGGATGACGCTCTCGCGGTACGTGCCCGACGTGCTGGGCAAGCACGTCCGCGACGCCGTCGAAGGCCTGCTCGCCGATCACGGCCTCACCGTGCCCGAGGTGCGCGCCTGGGCGGTGCACCCCGGCGGGCCGCGCATCCTCGACACCGTTCAGCACGAGCTCGGGCTGCCGTCCAGCGCGCTGCAACCGTCCCAGAAAGTGCTGCGCGACAACGGCAACTGCTCGTCGGCGACGGTGCTGATGGTGCTCGACGAGATCCTGGGAAGCACCGTGCTGCGACCAGGTGATCCCGTGGTGGCGATGGCGTTCGGCCCCGGACTGACCCTGTACGTCACGCTCTTGCGCGCGAGGTGATGACCATGCGATCCGTTGCAGGCACCGTTGTTCTCGTCACCGGCGGCTCGGCCGGGATCGGCCGCGTCACCGCCAGGAGGCTCGCCCGTCTCGGCGCGCAGGTCGCGATCTGCGGCCGCGACCAGCACCGGCTGGACGCCGCTCTCCGCGAGATGCCCGGCGCGTGGGGAATGTCCTGCGACGTCACCGATCCCGCCGGCCGCGAGCTGCTGGTGCGGGCTGTCGTCGAACGTTTCGGCCGCATCGACGCGCTCGTGAACAACGCCGGGCAGGGCCGGGTGGCCAAGCTCGCCGACCTCGGCGGCGAGCAGGTCGAAAGCCTCGTGGCGGTCAACTTCACGGCTGTCGCCGAGCTCACCCGCCTGGTGCTGCCGCTGTTCGGTGCCCGCGGCGGGCACGTGGTGATGCTGTCGTCGATCGGGGCCTGGGTGCCGGTGCCGCCGTTGTCGCTGTACTCGGCCACCAAAGCCGGAGTGCTCGGCCTCGCCCTCGGTCTGCGCAGGGAGGTGCCGCGCGGGGTGCGGGTGCACGCGATTTGCCCCGGACCGATCCGCACCGAGTGGCTCACCCGCGACCTCAACGGCACGCCGGACGAGCATTCCGCGCGGACCAGGCTTTCCGCCGGCTCCGATCCCGAGCTCGTCGCCCGCGCGGTCGAGAAGTGCCTGACCGCGCGGGCGTCCCGCACCGTGGCCGTGCCGCGCTGGTGGGAGATCGCCCGGCTCGGCTCGTTCGCTCCGGTCAGCCGGGTGCTCGACGTCGTGGTCGCTCCCGCGTCGTCGGCGATCGTCCGGATGGCGCGGCGCTACGGCAAGCGGCTCGGTTCATCGACCTGAGACCGCGACGCCGCGCAGCGAACTGGACGCGTCGGGGTTCGCGTCCTCCTCGACGCTGATGCCGAGCCGTTCGACCAGCTCCCCGCCCAGCCAGCCACCGAGACCACCCGCTAGCACGCCCAGCCACGCCGCGATCAGCGCTGGCCAGGTGGGCGCCCAGTCCTGCTCGGCCAGGCGCAGCAGCCAGCTCACCGCGAACAGCACCAGCACGGTGGCGTTCACCAGTCCGTGCAGCAACCCGATCCGGCGGGCTCGGGTGCCGCGCGGTACGACGAGCAGCCAGTCCAGCCAGCCGGTCGCCGCGGTGAGCACTCCCATGAGGACGCCCGCGGCGATCAGGTGGGCGGAGGTGAACTGGAAGCTCTCCCGGCCGGTGACCAGGTGCAGCACGTCGAAGCCGACCGCCGTGGTCAGCAGCCCCAGTGGGAAGACGATCAGGATCGGGTGGACGGCGTGGCCCGCGGCACGTACGCGACTGCGCATGAGATGTTCCTTCCCGAGAGCGGATGCTCACTGGCGTACCCAGCGGCGCGGCGGCTACCCCTGCGCCGCGGCCGTTCCACCCACGTGGCCTGCGGAGCGTTTGCCCTGATGGCCGCGCAGGGTAGAAGAACTGCGCCGGATCGAGTGGTGGTGGAGGCATCATGAGCGCGGCCGAGGAGGACAGCGACTTCAGGGGACTCGCGGAGACGCTCGGCGACGTCGCGCGGACGCTGCAGGCGGAACCCGGCGTGGAGGCGACGCTGCGGGCGATCGTCAAGGCCGCCGTCGACTACGTTCCGGGCGCCGAACACGCGGGCATCTCCCTGGTCGAACGCGGCGGGATTCACACGGTCGAGCCGACAGGTCACATCGTCGAATGCATCGACCAGCTGCAGTACGACCTGCACGAGGGGCCGTGCGTGGACGCGATCGCCGAGCACGAGACGTTCCGCGTCGGCAACGTCGGAGCGGAGGCCCGCTGGCCGTCCTTCGGCCCGGCCGCGGCCGGGAAGGGCATCCGCTCGTTGCTCTCCTACCGGCTGTTCGTGACGGACAGGACGCTCGGCGCCCTCAACCTCTACTCCAGCCGCGTCGACGCCTTCGACCACCACACCGAACAGGACGGCCGTCTCTTCGCCACGCACGCCGCGATCGCCTTGATCGGCGCTCAACGAGAGGCGCAACTGGGCATCGCGATCGAGAGCCGCGACATCATCGCCACCGCCAAAGGCATTCTCATGGAACGCCACGGCATCGACGCGGCGTCGGCGTTCCGGTTGCTGGTGGAAGCCTCCCAGTCGACCAACGTCAAACTGCACCAGGTCGCGGCGTGGCTGGTGGAGAACCGCATGTTTGATCGCCGTTCCGGTGGGTAGCCAAGCCGCGTGAACTCGGCACCCGGTACGTCACCAACACCGGCCGAGCCTTCCGTCCCTCCCCCGACAGCACACCGCTGCGCCACGGCGTCCACGGACAGACCCCGGCACGCGGACGCGACTGACGACCGCTGCCGACGCCCGATTTCGCGCGCCGAGGAAGGAACAGCCGCATGCGCATCAGCCGCAAGCCCACCGGTGCGAGGTTCTTCGAGCTGTTCTCCGAGATCGGTGCGAACATCGGCACCAGCGTCGAGTTGTTGCGCGAGTTCGTGCGCGCGCCTGTCGAGCAGCGCGCGGAGATGGCCGCGCGGATGCACGCGCTCGAGAACGCGGGAGACGACGCCACCCACGCGATCATCGAGCACCTGGACCGGTCGTTCGTCACGCCGTTCGACCGGGAGGACATCTACCGGCTGGCGTCCAGATTGGACGATGTCGTCGACCACATGGACGCCGCGGTCGACCTGGCGACGCTCTACCGGGTGGGTGAGCTGCCGGACGGTGTCGCGGCGCAGGTCGACCTGTTGTGCCGGGCCGCCCAGCTCACCGCGGAGGCCATGCCGCGGCTGGAGGAGCCGCAGGAGCTGACCGCGTTCTGGGTCGAGGTCAACCAGCTGGAGAACGAGGCCGACCAGGTGTACCGGCGGCTGTTGTCGGAGTTGTTCAACGGCTCGCGCGACGCCCTGGAGGTCATGAAGCTCAAGGAGGTGGTGGACGAGCTGGAGGCCGCCGCCGACGCCTTCGAGCACGTGGCGAACGCCGTGCACACGATCGCGGTCAAGGAAGCGTGATGCTGACCGCCGGACTGGTGGTCGTGGTGGTGCTCGCGCTGGCCTTCGACTTCACGAACGGCTTCCACGACGCGGCCAACGCCATCGCCACCGCGGTCTCCACCCGCGCGCTGACCCTGCGCGCCGCACTCGCGCTCGCGGCGGTGATGAACCTGGTCGGCGCGCTGCTGGGCACCGGCGTCGCGGTCACCATCGCGAAGGGCATCATCGACACCCCGGCAGGCGACGACGCGCTGCACGTCGTGACCGCCGCACTCGTCGGCGCCATCACCTGGAACCTGATCACCTGGTACTTCGGCCTGCCGTCCTCCTCCTCGCACGCCCTGGTCGGCGGTCTGGTCGGTGCGGCCCTGGCGTCCGCCACCACCGTGCACTGGGCGGGCGTGCTGGAGAAGGTCGTCATCCCGATGGTGGTCTCCCCCGTCGTCGGCCTGCTGCTCGGCTACGCGCTGATGACGGTGATCATGTGGGCCTTCCGCAACGCCAACGCACACCGCGCCGGGCGTCTGATGCGCCGCGCGCAGGTGTTCTCCGCGGCGAGCCTCGCTCTGGGGCACGGCCTGCAGGACGCCCAGAAGAGCATGGGCGTCATCGTCCTCGCCCTGGTGGTGACCATGAACCAGGACGGCTACTCGGTGCCGTTCTGGGTGATCGGGGCGTGCGCGCTGGCTCTGTCCGCCGGCACCTACGCGGGCGGCCTGCGCATCATGCGCACTCTGGGCAGGCGCATCTTCCACCTCACCCCGCCGCACGGCTTCGCCGCCGAACTGTCCGCCTCCTCCGTGCTGTACCTGACCGCGTTCGTGTTCCACGCCCCGATCTCCACCACGCACGTGATCACCTCGGCAGTCATGGGTGTCGGCGCGACCACCCGTCGATCAGCGGTGCGTTGGTCCGTGGCCGGCGACATCGCCAAGGGATGGGTGCTGACCCTGCCCGCCTCCGCGATCGTCGCCGCCGGCGCATATGGAGTGGTCGCTCTGCTGTGAGCCGGGACAGCGGCCCCCGGACCCGGGATCGCTTGACGAGTGACGAGCACGACTTCTGGCCAGGCGCTCAGTTGCCGCGGCCTGAGGTGACCAGGACCGCCCACACCGTCTTGCGGTGTTCGTTCTGGTCCGCGACGCAGCCCCAGGTCTTCGGGAGCTGCGCGACGATCCGCAGGCCTTTCCCCGTCTGGATCGGATCGCGTCCCGGATCGGCGAGCACGACCGGCGCCGGGTCGTCGTCGCCCACCGCGACGGTGAGAAGGTTGTGCCGCAGCTCCAGGCGCAGGCGTGCTTCGGAACCCGTGTGCTGGATCGTGTTCTGGACCAGCTCCGAGGCAACGTGCACGGCGTCGTCCACCAGCACGTCCGGCAGGCCCCACTCCGCACACGTCCGCCGCACGAACCGGCGGGCACCGTGCGGGCTGCTGAGATCGTGAGGCAACGCGCTGAAGGCGCGCCTGCGAGGTGCCGGCCGATCGACGTTCGCCAGCGCCTCCTCGAGATCGGCGAACACCGTCACGTACCGGCGGATGGGTGTGCGGCGGAGAGCTTCGGCGTGAGCGGGACCGGTGACCACTGTCCCGTGCCTGAGCCGCATGGTGCAGGGCGTAGGTCAGCGCGGCCGCAGCCGTTTCGGCGTCTCCTGTCGTCGACGCTCTGCGGGCGCGCGTGCCGAGCTGGGCCCGGCGCGTTTCCAGCTCGCGGATGCGCTCCGCCGTTCCGCGCACCCTCGACGCTGCCCGCTCCTCGGACGCCATAAGACAGCTTCGCGCCGCCGCGGCGTGCGGCACAAGTGCTCAAGGACCTCCCCGTTCAACCGGCCGGGTTGTCGTGCAACGGTGTCACGGTGGCGGTGGGAGCCTCGGGCATGCGGACCAACGGCTGCAGCGGCACGCCCCGTCCGGCGTGATCTCCTCGCCCAGCAGCGTCGGTGCCTTCACCGAATGGGCAGGCAGCGGCGGGGCGCCCGGCCGCAGGGTTTCCCGCAGCTCTGGTGCGGGTACTCGGGTGATCCACAGCAGCGACCGGTGACTCCGAGTTGACCAAGCAGCTCGCAACGAGCTTGTCGAACCCGTCAACTGGAGTGATCATGAGGATCGCGATGGTGTCCGCTCACGCGAGCCCGCTGGACGAAGCACGGGGTACGCACGTCGCCGAACTCTCGTCCGCTTTGACCAGACATGGGCACGACGTGACCGTGTACACCCGCAGGGAAGCCCCGGACGTGCCGGGCCGGATGCGCACAGATCGCGGCTACGAGGTGGTGCACGTACCTGCCGGGCCGGCGACACCTCTCGCGGACGAGCAGGCGTTGCCTCACACCGGTGACTTCATCTCGTTCCTGTTGCGGGAATGGGCGACGTCCCGGCCGGACGTCGTGCACGGGCACGGGTGGATGTCCGGCATGGTCGGCGTGCTCGGCGGGCGGCGGGCCCGAGTTCCGGTGGTGCAGACGTTCCACTCGCTGGCCGCGGCCGAGCGGGCCGGCGACACCGGACCGCGAGAACGCCGCCGGATCGAGGTGCTGGTCGGGAGAGAAGCCGCCCACGTCGCGGCGGCCAGTTCCGGCGAGATGGCCGAGCTGATCAAGGCAGGAGTGGACCGGGCGAAGATCTCCGTCGTGCCCGTCGGCGTCGACATCGACCAGTTCACACCCGAAGGTCCCCGAGCAGAACGCGACCAGTCGTACCGCGTGGTCACTGCGGCTCCGTCGCCGCAGTACCGGGACATCGAGGCCGTCATCACGGCGTTGTCCGGTCTCGACGATGCCGAGCTGGTGATCGCCGGACGTCCGGAGAGCGGACGGCTGCACGACGATCCAGAGGTCACGAAGTTGCGGGAACACGCTGAGAACCTCGGCGTCGGCGACCGGGTCGTGTTCGCCGGTGCGGTGGCGCACTCCGCGATGCCCGCTCTGTTGCGATCGGCCGATGCCGTCGTCTGCGCGACGTCGCACGAGTCCGGCGCGGTGGCGCTCGAAGCGATGGCGTGCGGTGTGCCGGTCGTCGCCAAGGCTGCCGGTGCGCCGGCTGATCTCGTCGTGAACGGCGTGACCGGTCTGCTCGTGCCGCCAGGAGAACCGGAGAGCCTGTCACGGGCGCTGCGCTCGCTCCTGCTGGACGACACATTGCGCAACGAGTTCGCGGTGGCGGGCCGGGACAGGGTCACCGCGCGGTACTCCTGGAGCCGCGTGGCCGAGGACGTCCTGCGCGTCTACGCACGGGCTGGCTCGGCTTCGTCCGGACGGACGCGCTCTGGCCGGTGTCACGCGGATTCCGCGGGGTAGTCCCGGCGCTGCGCGGCACCTGCCGTGCGGTGCCGAAAGGGGACCATGACCACGCTGAAGCCCACACCGGTCAGTCCGCACCCGGCGAAGGCCGGCCAGGACCACGACAGTCGCTTGTGGACGGACCCGCACCGGTTCGACCCGCGGCGGTTCCTCGACCGCGCGATCGGCGCCCGGGACCTCGTGCCGCAGGGCGCCGGTGATCCGCACACCGGGCACCGCTGCCCCGGCGAACCGTGCCCGCGCAGCGGCGTCCGGCTCGCGGCACGCCAAACGTGACTCTGCTCCGCGTTTGCCCACGCTCTGGCGGGCTAATTCCTCTGCACCTGGACGGAATGAGCGGAGAGATGACGATGAGTGCTGCAGGACAACTGCGGTCGCTGGCACGTGAGCACGTCGCCTTGGCCGCCCTCACGATTCCCCGCCTGCTGCGCCATCCGGTGTGGCGTAACGCGGATCCCCGGGAAGGCGCGGGACTCGGGGTGGTGCTGGTGCCCGGTTTCGGTGCGAGCGACTTCAGCCTCACCTTCGCCACGACCTGGTTGCGCGACCGCGGCTACGTGCCGGTGGGCGCTGGCGTCGGGTTCAACGTGGGCTGCACCTCCGAGCTGGTGGACCGCATCGAACAACGCCTGGAGGAGCACGTCGAGACCACCGGCGGGCCGGTGGTGCTGCTGGGCCAGAGCCGCGGCGGCGGACTCGCCCGGCTGGCCGCCGCTCGCCGTCCTGACCTGGTGTGCGGCCTGGTGATGCTGGGCAGCCCGGTGCTCGACCCGATGGGCGCCCACCCGCACGTGCTGCTCGCGGCCAGGGCGCTGGCGGGGCTGGCCGCGCTCGGTGTGCCCGGTCTGATGGACACCGACTGCCTGTCGGGCACCTGCTTCGAGGACAACGTCGCCGCGGCCACCGCGCCGCTGGAGATGCCCGCGGTGTCGGTGTACTCCAAGTCGGACGGCATCGTGCCGTGGGAGCTGAGCCTCGACCCGTCCGCCGAGTGCGTGGAGGTGCACAGCACCCACACCGGGATGGGACTGGACCCGGACGTGTACGTCGCCCTGCGGCCGCGCCTGGCCGCGTGGGCGGCCGAACGGTTCGACCTGCGCGATGCCGGATAGCGAACGCCTTCTCCGGACGGCCGAGGAGGTGTTCGGCTGGACCGAACTGCGCCAGGAGCAGCTGCTCGGCATGCGGCGCCTCCTCGACGGCCGCGACGTGCTGGTCGTCATGCCGACAGGTGCCGGGAAGTCGGCCATCTACCAGGTACCGGCGATCCTGCTCGACGGCCCCACCGTGGTCGTGTCTCCGCTGATCGCCTTGCAACGCGACCAGGTCACCTCCCTGCGCGACACCGGCGCGCCGCCGGCTGCCGCGATCAACTCCGCGCAGTCGGCCGGGGACAACGAAGCAGCGTGGCAGGCGTTCGGTGAGGCCAGGACGGAGTATCTCTTCCTCTCCCCCGAACAGCTCGCGAACGCCGGCACGCTGCAACGGTTGCACCGGGCGAGACCTTCGTTGTTCGTGGTGGACGAAGCCCACTGCGTGTCGGCGTGGGGCCACGACTTCCGGCCCGACTACCTCCGGCTGCGGCACGTGGTCGAGCGGCTGGGACATCCGCCCGTGCTCGCCCTCACCGCCACCGCGAGCGGTCCGGTCCGGGCGGACATCGTCGAGCACCTCGGCCTGCGCGACGCGGCCGTGATCGTCGCCGGGTTCGACCGGCCCAACCTGCACCTCGCCGCGCGGTTCTGCACCGACGACGACGAGCGCAGGCGGGCCGTCACCGACTGGGTCGCGGACCGCACCGGGCCCGGCCTGCTGTACGTGCCCACCCGCAAGGACGCCGAGCGGTACGCCGCGGACCTGGCCGCGCGGGATGTGGCCGCGGCGCCGTTCCACGCCGGGATGAAGGCGCCTGAGCGAAGACGGGTGCAGGACGGCTTCATGCGGGGTGAGCTGCGCGTCGTCGCGGCCACGTCCGCGTTCGGCATGGGCATCGACAAGCCGGACGTGCGGTTCGTGGCGCATGCCGCGACACCCGGCTCGCTGGACGCGTACTACCAGGAGATCGGCCGGGCGGGGCGGGACGGGGAACCCGCCGAGGTGATCCTCTTCCACCGCCCGGAAGACCAAGGCCTGCAACGGTTCCTGACCTCCCGGACGCTGGACCGCGAGTGCGTGCGCGAGGTCGCCGCCGCCGTGCGTCGCCGCCGTGCGGGCATCGCGATCACCGACCTGGCGCGGCGGCTGGACCGCTCCCGCAGGAAGGTCACCGGTGTCGTGAACCTGCTGGAGAGCGCGGAAGTCGTGCGAACATGCCACGATCGGGTGCGGTACGAGGAGAACGCTCCCCCACCTGCGAAAGCCGTCGCGGCCGTGGCCGAGGAGGCCGGCAGACAGGAGAGACGAGACCGGTCGCGCGTGGAAGTGATGCGCCGGTACGCCGAGACACGTGACTGCCGGAGGCGGTTTCTGCTCGGCTACTTCGGCCAGGAGCTCGGCCGGCCGTGCGGCCACTGCGACACCTGCGACGAGGGCGTGCCGGACGACAGCCCGCAGACCAGCGAGTACCCGCCGAACTCCGTTGTGCGGCACGAACAATGGGGTCGCGGCACGGTCGTGCACCACGAGACTGACCGGTTGATGGTGCTGTTCGACGACGTCGGCTACAAGACGCTCTCCCTCACCGCCGTCCGCGACACCGGAGTGCTCTCGCGGTTGAACGACGGCCACGCGGGAACACCTGCGATGCCGTAGTCCCGTCGTCACGAGGTGCCACAGATGTCCGCAGACCAGTACACGCGCCAGGACCCGCGGGAGCAGTACCCGCGCCCCCGTCACCAGGACGGCCAGGAGCAGTCGCATCCCGGCACCGACCGGCACATGGGTCCTGAGCCCGACCACGGTGAGCGCACCTACCGCGGCAGCGACCGCCTGCCCGACACCAAAGCCGTGATCACCGGCGGTGACTCCGGCATCGGCCGGGCCGCGGCACTGGCGTTCGCCCGCGAAGGCGCCGACGTGCTGCTCTCGTACCTGGAAGAGGAACAGGCCGACGCCGAACGCACCGCCGAGCTCGTGCGCGACGCCGGTCGGCAGGCCGTGCTGGTGCCCGGTGACCTGCGCACCGAGGACGCGTGCCGCGAGCTGGTCAAGCGCGCCGAGGAGGAGTTCGGGCGCATCGACGTCCTGGTGAACAACGCGGCGTACCAGATGGCGCAGAGCGACGGCCTGCTCGGCATCGGCAGCGAGCAGTTCGACCGGGTGTTCAAGACCAACATCTACGCGATGTTCTGGCTGTGCAAGGCAGCGGTGCCGCTCATGCGCCCCGGCTCCGCGATCATCAACACCTCGTCGATCCAGGCCTTCATGCCGTCGCCAGAGCTGATGGACTACGCGGCCACCAAAGCCGCCATCGTGAACTTCTCCAAGGCGCTGTCGGCCGACCTGATCGGCAAGGGCATCAGGGTCAACTCCGTCGCGCCCGGTCCTGTGTGGACACCGCTGATCCCGGCGACGATGCCCGCGGAGAAGGTCGACGACTTCGGTGCGCAGACACCGATGGGCCGTGCCGCGCAGCCCGCCGAGCTGGCGCCTGTCTTCGTCTTCTTCGCCTCGCAGGAGTCCAGCTACATCACCGGCGAGGTCCTCGGCGTCACCGGCGGCCAGCTGCTCACCTGACACCGACGGCTGATGCATCCGGAGATCGGATTGAAGGCGCCTCGTCCCGGCAACTCTCCTGCATGGACCAGAACAGGGCACCGGTACTGGAAGCGTTGCAGGTGTTCCGGGCGTGCGGCTTCACACCGTTCAACCCGCCTGGACACCGCCAGGGCCGCGGTGTGGACCCCCGCGTGCTGGAGATCCTGGGCGAAGCGGTGTTCGCCGCCGACGTCATCTCGGTCAACGGCCTCGACGACCGGCTCAACCGGCAGGGCGTGATCGAGCAGGCCCAGCAGCTGATGGCCGAGGCGGTGGGCGCGGAGCAGGCGTTCTTCTCCACGTGCGGCAGCTCGCTGTCGGTCAAGAGCGCCATGCTGTCCGTCGCGGGGCCGCACGAGAAGATCATCGTGCCGCGCCACGCCCACAAGTCGGTCACCTCCGCCCTCATCCTCAGCGGCGTCTCCCCCGTGTGGTTGTCGCCGCACTGGGACGCCGAGCGCCACCTGTCCCATCCGCCGGGCGCGGACGAGGTGCGGAAGCTGTTCGAGGCCGAGCCCGAGGCCAAGGGCATGCTGCTGGTGACCCCCAACGACTACGGCACGTGTGGTGACATCGCCGCGATCGCCGAGGTGTGCCACGAGTTCGGCAAACCGCTGATCGTCGACGAGGCGTGGGGCGCGCATCTGCCGTTCCACGACGACCTGCCGCCGTGGGGCATGGACGCGGGCGCCGACGTGGTAGTCACCAGCGTGCACAAGTCCGGTGCCGCGGTGGAGCAGAGCTCGGTGT
>NZ_JYJG01000152.1 GCF_000955955.1 Lentzea aerocolonigenes | reverse complement strand
GAGCAGAGCTCGGTGTTCCACCTGCAGGGCGACCTGGTCGATCCGAACGTGCTCAAGGCCCGCGAGGACCTGCTGGCCACCACGAGCCCCACGTCCCTCGTCTACGCCACGCTCGACGGCTGGCGGCGGCACATGGTCCAGTAGGGCAAGCAAATGCTCACGGCGACACTCGCACTGGCCCACTCGACCCGTGCCGCGATCAACGACCTGCCCGGCCTGCGCGTGATGGGCGAGGAAGAGTTCCTCGGTGAGGACCTGGCGAACTCGCTCGACCCCCTCAAGATGGTCATCGACGTGTCGGCACTGGGCATCAGCGGCTACCAGGCCACCGACTGGCTCCGCGAGCACCAGCGCATCACGCTCGGGCTGTCCGACCACCGGCGCGTCGTCGCGCAGTTCACCCACGCCGACGACCACCGCACCGCGGACATTCTGCTCGACGCACTCGGCGCTCTGGTGAAGGCCGCCGACGGCATGCCGACACCACCACAGGTGGACCTGCCGTCGCCGGACGAACTGCAGCTGGAGACGGTGATGCTGCCCCGCGACGCGTTCTTCGCCGAGGTCGAGCAGGTCGCCGCGGACCAGGCCGTGGGGCGGATCTGCGCCGAGATGATCACGCCCTACCCGCCGGGTGCTCCGGCCGTCCTGCCCGGTGAGGTGATCACCAAGGAGGTCGTCGACTACGTCCGCAGCGGCCTGAACGCCGGGATGGAGCTGCCCGACCCGGCCGACTCGGAGCTGAAGAGCTTCCGGGTCGTGGCGCGGAAGCCGTAGATGTACGCGGATGAGCTCGTGCGGCCCTGGTGGGACGCGCTGCGCGTCGATCCCAGCGGCTTTCGGCCACGTTCGCGGAACCGACGGCCGCACTGTCCTCAGTGGACGCCCGTACGGTTCCCCCGGATCACCCGCACCACGCCGGCTGGGACCTGATCGCCAGGACACCTGGCCCGCCGCTGCCGTGACTACTTCTTCGCGGCGTCGTACCCGAGGTGCAGCCAGTCCGAGGCGGCAACGGCGGACAGAGCGGTCATCACCAGGCGGGTGGCCCTCGGCGCGAGCACCAGACCCGCGGTGAACGCACCGGCCATCCAGACACCGGAGCAGAACGGACAGGTCACGAGCTCGCCCACGGCGTGCCGCACGCCGTGACCGCGCACGGTCTCCTTGACCTCGGCCAGACCGGCCGGCTCTTCGTACCGGGTGAACGGTGCGCGCAGCACGCTGGTGATCGAGGACTTGGTGACGAGCCTGCTCGCCTTGTGGGTCGCCAGCGCCAGCAGAACGGTGTCACCGGCCGAGAAGCGCTCAGGCAGCCGAGTCCCCCGCTGCCGCCCGACGGCCGTGGCGACACCCACCAGAGCGCCGTACGAGCACAGCGAGGCCAGGTACCCGAGCAGCGGGCGGCGTTCGCCATCCGCATAGGCGCGCTGGACACGTTCGAAGGACTCCGCGATCGACATGGCCAAGGTGTTTCCGCAGCGGGTGCGTCCAAACCACCGGGATGGGCGGCGTGCGGCGGGGTATCCGCAGCCATGAACCTTCACGACGTGTTGCGCAGCGCGGAGAACCTTCGTGCGGCTGACCGGCCGGCGGTCGCCGTGGCGGCGGTCGCCCGGCGACTGCTGCGGTCGTCACGCCTGCGCGGGGTGCTGCGCGGATCGTGGCTCGGCCATCCGCTGCACCCGCTGATCATCACCGTGCCCATCGGAGCCTGGGTGTGCGCGTCGGCGCTGGACGTCCAAGCGGGCAACGAGAACGCGGCGCGGCGCCTCACCGGCATCGGGCTGGCGGTGGCACCGCCGACCGTCCTCTTAGGACTGGCGGACTACGACGGCCTGGGGCGTCGGCAACAACGGGTCGGCATCGCGCACGTGGTCGCCAACACCACCGCGTTGGCGTGCTTCACCGCGTCCTACGCCGCACGACGACGCGAGGCCCACACCGGGGGAAAGCTGCTGAGCCTGCTCGGACTGGCGGCGCTGGGCGTCGGTGGCGCGCTCGGCGGTCACCTCTCCTACGCGCAGGGTGCCGGTGTGTTCCGCTGGCAACGCCCTGCGGAGGACGGCAACGTGCGCCCGTTCGAGACGCGGAGGTCCACCCGGCAGGTCCGTTGAGCCGTCAGTCATCCATCCGCACGACGAGTCCGCGCACGGCGAGCACCGTCGACTCGGGACTCTCCGGCAGCACGAACTCGACGTCGACCGGTTCGCCGTCGTGGTGGCGCAGCGGTTCCCGTGCGGCCAGCCGGATCTCGCCGCCCGGCTGGGTGACGGTCGCGGCATCCTGTTCCAGCACAACCGTTCCGCCGTCCTCCGCGCCACCGGCGTCCGGCAGTTCGGCGACCAGCCGGAGGCCGGCGGCGCCGTCGCACTCCCCGGTGAAGTCCAGGACCATCGTCTTGGACCGCAGCGTCACTTCGGCGCCGTCGGCGTGGCAGCGAGTTCGGGTCATATCTCAGCCCTACCCGCCGGCGCCCGGATCAAACCTCGTCAGCCGCCCAGGTTGTCCACGGCTGAGCTCAGCTTCGCGGCCACTGCGTCGAGGTCGCGATCCGTGACCGGCCATCCTCCGGTGCGTTCGAGCAGCTCGTCTCTCGTGACCACGGGCAGCGCCCCGGACGCGAGCTCCTCGCGCCCCGCCACCAGGTAACGGCCCTCGACCAGCACCAGCGCCGCATCCGGCCGGTCCGACTGGAGCAGCCTTTTCAAGTCCTCGACGGGAACAGGCATGACGGTCAGCCGTCGTCGCCGTAGCGGCCGCCGCCGTCCAGTCCCGCACCCGGACCGCCGGGGTCGCTCGGCGCCCGCTCCGACGCCTCTTCCTCGGTCGGCGTCAACGGCGCGTCGCCGCCTTCCTCGGCCGCACCACGTTCCACGTCATCATGTTCTGGTCCGGTCACAACGAACTCCTCTCCTCGACAATCGGCAGCGCGAAGGTCTCCCCACGCGCCACCACCTGGACGTCGAACCGCGCCCGCCGACCCGAGATCTCCGCGGTGAAGTCGGACAGCGGTGACTTCATGACCCCGTACTCCTCGTAGTGCACCGGCACGGTGGTGCGCGGGGCGAGCAACTCGATCAGATCGGCACCCTGCCTGCCGTCCATGGTGAGCAGCACACCGAGCACCTTCGTGCCGCCGAGATGCACGACAGCGAGGTCGATGCCCTCGAACCGGTCGCGGATCCGGCGCAGCTCCGGATGCACCAGCGTGTCGCCGCTGAGGTAGATCCGGAACGGCAGGACGCCCGCCGCCTCCCGGTACTCGAGCATGGTGCCCATGACGGGAGGCAGCAGGCGTCCCAGCGGTCCCAGCGCGTGCCTGCCCGGCAACGACGTGACGGTCAGCTTCGCCGCACCGCGGGACAGCGTGATGGTCTCCCACGTGCGCAACGGCGCTGCTTCCCGGAATCCCCGGCGGTGCAGGCGTTTCGCCGCGTGCGGCGTGGTGAGCACGGGCAGGTCGCGGGCGAGTTCCCTGCTCGCGATCCGATCGAAGTGGTCGCCGTGCAGGTGGGAGAGCACCACGGCGTCCAGCTCGGGCAGATCGGCGATCTCGATCGCCGGATCGGTGAGCCGGCGCGACACCACGCCCTGACCGATGTGCGTCCACTGTCCTTTGTGGAGGAAGTTGGGATCGGTCAGCAGGGTGAACGGCCCGAGCCGGAGCACCGTGGTGGCGTTGCCCACGAACTGCAGCGAACCAGTCGTCGGGTTCGGGTTCTGCCGCTCAGTGCCCATGCAGTTCGGCTACCCCGGCATCGCCCCGATGAACGCGCCGCCCGGTGTCAAAGGCGGAAAACCGATCGGACGCAGTCGTCCTCCTTCTTCTTGAACAGCTCGTAGCCCCGTGCGCCCTCGCTCAGCGGCATGACGTGCGTCGCCAGGTGGCTGGTCACGAGTTCGCCGGACGCGATGCGGTCCAGCAGCATCGGGATGTACCGCTGCCCGTGCTGCTGCGCACCACGAACGGTCAGCCCCTTGTTCATCAGCGCGCCCAGCGGGAACTTGTCCACGAGCCCCGTGAACACACCCAGGACGAACACCGACCCGCCCTTGCGGCAGTTGTAGATCGCCTCCCGCACCGCAATCGGGCGGTCCATCTCCAGCTTCAGCTTGCTCTTCACCTGGTCGTACACGTACTGCGGGCCGGTCGAGTGCGCCTCGCAACCGACCGCCTCGATGCACACGTCAGGGCCACGGCCACCGGTCGCCTCCAGCAGAGCCTCTCCGACCGACGTCTCGGCGTAGTTGATGGTCTCCACGCCGAACGCCGACTCCGCCTGCCGCAGCCGGTAGTCGAAGCGGTCGATCACCAGCACCCGCTCGGCACCCAGCAGTTGGGCCGCGCGGGCAGCCATTTGGCCCACCGCACCGCAACCCCACACCGCCACCACGTCGCCCTGTTTCACGCCGCCCAGATCCGCGCCCATCCACCCGGTCGGCACGGAGTCCGAGGCGAACAGGGCGCTCATGTCGTCCACGGCCTCGGGAATCGGGATCGCGGTGTGGTCGGCGAACGGCACGCGCACGTACTCCGCGTGGCTGCCCCGGAAACCGCCCATCGCGTGCGAGTAGCCGAAGATGCCGCCGGGATCGGCTCCCCACAGGTGCTGGGTGATCGCCGGGTTGGTGTTCGTGTTGTCGCACAACGAGTACAGCTCGTTGCGGCAGTACCAGCAACGGCCGCAGACGATGAACGAGCACACGACGACGCGGTCACCCGGCCGGTGCCTGGTGACACCGGCCCCGACCTCCACCACCTCGCCCATGAACTCGTGGCCGATCACGTCACCCGCCTGCATGAACGGGATGTGACCCGTGAGCAGGTGCAGGTCCGAGCCGCACACGGTGCTCAGCCGGACCTTGAGGATCATGTCCTGGTCGTTCAGCAGCTGGGGATCGGGCACGTCCTGCACCCGCACGTCGTTGATCCCCTCCCAGCACAACGCCTTCACAGCCGACCACCTCCCCCTGCCCGGTTCGTCACCAGTTGCAGCACCTTGCCCATCGGGCCCGGATGCGTGGGCGCGGTGTCCGCCCGGACCACCTCACCCGCTTCCAGCACCGCCTTCGCCCGGCGCAGCGCCAGCCTGAGCTCGTGCGCCGGCACCTCGCCGGTGGGCTTGACCCTCAGTTCGGTGCCCTTGTCGCCCGTCGCCGGCTGGATGCGCAGCTCGACCTGGTCCCGCCACCGCGCCAGGTCGTCCGGGAGCGAGGACTGAACCTCCTCCGGCGAGCGGTACACCGTTACGGCCAGCCAGCGATCGGCCGACTGGTCCTGCGGGGTGCGTCGCCGTCGCCTGACCACCGCCACCGCCGTCGCCACGCCCGCGGCCAACAGCGCTTTCCCTGCTGTGTTCATGTTTCCGTCCTATTCCGGAGCACGAACGCACGGGATACCCGCGGCTGCGGGGAACAACCGGGTGGGATCAGCGGGCAGCATCGAGCGGTCGTGCTCGGACCCGGCGGCTACATCACCAAACCACGCGGGCAGATGCACGCCAGGTGGAACGCCGGCGACCAGCCCGGCCGCATCATCGAGGTGATCACGCCCGGCGGGTTCGAGAACTACTTCCGCGATCTGAGCGACCTGCCGCTGTCCCAAGTGGACAGTGCGGACGACCTGCACCGGCTGCCCGGGTTCGCCGAGCCGGCCGACAGGTACGGCCTGGTCCATGGCCCCACCCCAACGGATCCGTTACGTGGAGTGGTCGTGACGAATTGCCGTCGGAATCGGAATGGCGTTGGCCCGCAACAGCTTCAGCACCGAGCGGGTGATGTCCGCGATCTCGGTACGGCCGCCGTCCGCGGTCCACGTCTGCACGACGACCTCGATCACGTTCATGGTGCTCGCCGCGGTCAGCGTCGCGAACAGCACGTCCCGCGTCCCGTCCGACCTGCGCAGCACCTCCTGGGCCAGCCGCTGGCGCCAGGACCAGTCGAGGTCGGCGAGTCCGGCCCGCAGGCCCGCGGTCCGGTGGAAGATCTGGTACAGCGCGAGCAGGCGCGCCGGGTTCGCCGTGATCGTCTGTTCGACGCTGTCCACGACGGCGTAGAGCGCTTCGGGCAGCGGCGTCTCGTCGGGCTGTGCCTCGAACGCCGCCATCGCCGCGTTCAGGCCGTTCTCCACGAAGCTGACGACCAGCGCCTCTTTGGTGGCGTAGTAGCGGTACAGCGTGCGGGTGCCGACCTCGGCCGCCGCGGCGATCTGCTCGATCGTGGTGGCGTCGTACCCCTGCGCCACGAACAGGTCGAACGCGGTTTCGGCGATGAGCTGCCGGGTGCGTTCCATCTTCGTCTCGCGCAAGCCCACAGCGCACACCTCCCTGCCCTCGGCACGAACCGTAGCACTGTCACTTGGCAGTGACTGCCAAGTGACAGTTGGTTGCGACAGGCGATGTCATCTGACAGCCTGAGTCATGTGACAGTGACTGCCATTATTTTCCGGGAAGGCGGCTTCCGCCATGAGTGAGACCAAGGTCGGCACCCGGTCCGAGCTGGGCTCCTTCCCCACCGAGCGGGACCCCCGCTGCCCGTTCGACCCGCCCACGGAGTACGTCGAGCTGCGCGCACAGGAGGGCACCGCCTCGCTGGCGTGTCCGGTCGGCGTCGACGCACGCGTCGTCAGCCGGTACGACGACGTGCGCGCGATGCTGACCAATCCGCACCTCAGCTCGCACGCCGCCCCGTCGACGCACGTGGTGGCCGGCGGCGTGCTCGACCGGCCGGTGGCGCCCGGCAGCCTGCTCAACATGGACGGGCCCGGCCACGCCCGGTTGCGGCGCCTGCTGACGCCGGAGTTCACCGTCAAACGGATCCAGGCGATGCGGCCCTACATCCGCGGCCTGGTCGACGACCACCTCGACGCGCTGCTGGCGCGCACCGGGCCGGTCGACCTCGTCGCGGACTTCGCGCTGCCGATCCCGTCGCTGGTGATCTGCGAGTTGCTGGGGGTCGACTACGCCGACCGCGACCGGTTCCAGGAGCAGACCGCGGTGCTCGTCGGCACGAACAGCGACCCCGCGGCACTGGAGCAGGCCAACCTCGAGGTCGTCGGGTTCATGACGCAGCTGGTGCTGACCAAGTTGGAGACGCCGACCGACGACCTTCTGGGCAGGTTGATCGTCCGGGCCAGGGAGACCGGCCAGGAGCTGTCCGTCGAGGAACTGGTGACACTCGGCATCACGCTGCTGATCGCCGGGCACGAGACCACAGCGAACATGATCGGGCTCAGCACGCTGGCCCTGCTGCGTCAGCCCGACCAGCTCGCCGCGCTGCGGGCGGACCCGGAACTCGCGGGGACCGCCGTCGACGAGATGCTGCGGTACCTGTCGATCGTGCACTTCGGCGTGCTGCGGCAGGCCACCGGCGATCTGACGATCGGGGACGAGGAGATCAAGGCGGGCGAATGGCTCGTCGCCGTGTTGTCCGCGGGCAACCGTGACGAGTCGGTGTTCCCGGACGCCGATCGCATCGACCTGAAGCGCGAGGCGACCGCGCACCTGGCGTTCGGCTACGGCATCCACCAGTGCCTCGGCCAGCAGCTGGCCAGGGTCGAGCTGCAGGAGGTGTTCGCCCGGCTGCACCAGCGCATCCCGACGCTGCGGCTCGCGGTTCCGTTCGAGGACATCGAGTTCAAGGACAACGCGCTGGTCTACGGCGTGCGCGCGTTGCCGGTCACCTGGGACGGGGAGGACGCCTGATGAAGGTGCGGATCGACGTGGACGCCTGCGTGGGTGCGGGCCAGTGCGTGCTCGCGGCGCCGGACGTGTTCGACCAGCGCGACGACGACGGCATGGTGGTCCTGCTGGTGGAGGACCCGCCTGCGCACCTGGAGGCGGCCACCGAGCACGCCGCCCTGCTGTGCCCGGCGATGGCGATCGTGGTGGACAGGTAGGCGAATCCCTCGTTCTGGTTGGCGCGAAAGGCACGTTCGTACGAACCAGCCGTACCAGCGTGCCGTTCGCGCCGAACCCAGCGTGGACCTCGCCGAGATGCGGTCGGTCGTTTTAACGGCTAAAGTTCTGGGTGAGCAGTTCAGCGGGCAGCTGCGTCCTTGATCCGGTCACCGGATCGCGAGGGCGAGGAGGCCCTGCCGTGCTCAACACTTCCCCACCGTCCTTCCACGTGCAACGAGAAGTGCACGTCCTCTCGACGGTCGTGCGGGCCGCCGGAGAGATGGATCAGGACTCGGTGTTCGCACTGCGTCACGAGCTGAGGGTCGCCATCGCGATGGCGACACCGCCGTTTCCCGTGGTCGTCGACCTGTCCGGGGTCACCTTCTTCGGGTCGGCGGGCCTCAACGAACTGCTGACGCAGCAGCGTCGCGCCAGTGCCGTGGGCTGCCCATTGCGGATAGTGGCGGCACATCGGGCGGTGCTGCGGCCGATCACGATGTCCGGTCTCGACCACGTGCTGGAGCTGTACTCGGACGTGGAGCAGGCGCTGCGCACCGACCCGCGCACGAGAACGGCCGGCTGAAAGGCGGACGCTCTCCTGTCACGACTTCAGGTGAGCAGTTCGGCGATCTGCACGACGTCGCCGGGCGCCCACGAGAGGCTCCCGCCGCCGTAGAAGTCCACCCCGGCAGGCGTCACCGCGATCACCTGGCCCACCGGTCCGATCGAACCGTGGAGCCGGACGACGTCACCCGGCTCGAGGTCCTTCGCGCACTTCTCCCCGGTGTTGCGCGCCAGGGAGGACGGCCTCACCCGCGTGGTGAACAACCACCACGCCGTGCCGGACAGCGCCGGAGCCGCGATCACCAGGACCCCGGCCGCGACGGGGACCGAGGCCATCAGCTTGACCGCGGCGATCGGCGCCCACAGGAACCCGATCGCCGCCGCGACGTAGACCGAGCTCACCGGGTGGTCACCGGCCTGGAGCCAACCGGTCGTGCGCACCAGGCCGTCGCCGGTCAGGCCGCGCGGAGGCCTGCCGTCCGCCAGGCGTGGCGGCGTCGCGACGGTGGGCACCGATTTGCTGAAGAAGTTCTCACTTCGCACGCCGCCACCTCAGCTCGTCTTTGTCGGTGCGCGTGCAGACCATCTCGTTGCCCGTGATGGTCGTCCCCCGCTCACCTTCCGTGGTGCACCGCCCGCCCCTCACGACGATCAACGGGCCGTCGGGTGGTGCCGAGGATGATGACACCGGCGGTGACGGCGGTGGCTGTGAGCTGGACTCCGTCGTGGCCGGAACGGTTGTCGTCGTGGTGGTCGTACTCGTCGCGGATGACGACGGCGCATTTGTCGTCGTCTCGACCGACGGACAACTGGTCGCCCACAAGCCGCGACGGTCCCGGCGAGCGTCGGTCTCGACCGGCGCGAGCTCCTCACGGGTGGCCAGGTCAGCCTCAGCCACGCCGTCGTGCACGACGGTCCGCGCGTAGTCCCTCCCGTCCGGCAGCACCACGTCGGCCACGATCTGGTCGCTCCCGGACGCGCCGTCCCTCCGCACGAGGAGCCGCACTCCCTTGCCCAGCAACAGGTTCCGGGCCACGGCGCGCGACTCGGCGAGCCGGCAGTCCGCGAGCCTGCGCACCCCCGCGACGCGGGCGCGGAAGAAGACACCGGTGGCCGGCTCCACAGCCTCGAAGGAGTCCACTTCGGACACTTCGCGGACCGTCACCTCGACGGCGTCGCCTCTGTGCACGGTCTGTTCGAGGCCGGAGCTCCCGCGTCCTCCTGGAAACGCGTCTCCGGCGAACGTGACCGCCCCCGTCGTGGCGACCGTGGTGACGACGCTCAAGCTCGCGACGGCGAGCCTCGCGCCCTGGCCGGAGCGCCACCAGAAACGGCGGACGACCCCCGGACGCGTGATCGATGTGGCTGGGCTGGGCAATGCGATCCTGCCTCGATGAAGGTGGAGTGGTATGCCACAGGCAGGCTCACACCGACCTTCATGAGGTCAGGACTTTCAGCCTTTTGCCTGGCAGAGCGGCTGCGCCTCGCCGCAAGGCCAGTGTTATCGCTAACAATGTGTTCGTCAAGAATGTAAAAGGTTCAATGCAATTTGACCGTCATCTTCACGGCGGCCGGCGCTGTGATTGCCTCCGCACGTTGTTCTCATCCTTTGTGGACGAAGATCAGCAGGTGACGTTGACGGTCGCGGTCGCCTGGAACGACACGTGCACGTGGTCCATGTGGTTCGTGGTCCATGTGGTTGGCCGTGGGACTGCCCCGGTCCTCCATCGCCGACCAGCCGCTGCCGTCGTTGTAGCGCTGGCGCCAGATCACATAGGTGACGCCGAACGCCTTGCGGTTGGCCAGCACGTAGTCGGCCAGGGCGTTGCCGGTGGCGGGGTCGACCATGAAGTCCAGCGCCAGACCGAGAGGATGGTCACCGGAGCCTCCCCGGCCGGCGGCACCACCGATGTCGCTGACGCCGAACTTGCCCGCGACGTGGTGACCCACCTGGGCCGCATGCGGTTTGACTCCGTCCAACGTCGTCGGACAGGGCGGCGGCGGAGGCGGCGTGGTGGTCTTGGGCTCTGTCGTGGTCACCGGAGGCGTCGTCGTGGTCACCGGAGGCTGCGAGGACGACGGCGCGGTGGTCGATGTCGTGACAGGCCGCAGGTCCTGGCTGACGGGAGTTGACGAGGCGGCCAGAAGGGCGGCCGCTCCAGTCGGGTCGACCGGCTGGCCGGAATCGCGGACGATCCAGAAGGTGCCGGCCAAGCCCACGGTGAGGGTGGCGGCGACTGCGATGGGCAGCTTTCGGCTGGCGGTCTGCTTCGTTCTATGTCGGCCCGGCATTCGGGAACACCTTGCGTCGGGGACAGGGCATGTTCACACGGCGGGCCATGTTACGAAATGAACACGAGAACGTCACAGCCGGGTGTTGATGCTCACATTTCCCCTGGTACATCCATTTCCTATAGACCAAGGCGCTGCTGCTCGGCGCGCACCACCCGCTGCTCCACCGACACCGCGGAGTCCAGCGCGCTCGCGTGTGAGTGCTTCGTGTCGCTCTCCCGCGCGTAGTGGTCGAACAGCAGGGTCTTGTGGTCGCGGATCTCCTGCACTCGCGCGTCCACGCTGTCCTTGACCAGCAACCGGTGCACGTGCACCTTGCGGACCTGGCCCATCCGGTGGCAACGGGCGATCGCCTGGTCCTCCGTGCTCGGCTTCCACTGCGGCTCGGCGATGATCACCACGGAGGCCGCCTGGATGTTGAGGCCCACGCCGCCCGCTTCGATCTGGGCCAGCAGCACCGCGTGGTCCTCGCACGCCGTGAACGCGTCCACCAGTTGCTGACGGCCCTGCGCCGACGTCGCGCCGGTCAGGGGGCCGAAGGCTTCGACGTGGTCCGCGACCGCGTCCAGCACGTCGTGGAAGTACGAGAACACCACGACCTTCCAGCCGTTGTCCCTCGACTCCTCGACGATCTCCAGCAGCCGCTCCAGCTTCGCCGAGCCGCGGGGCGTGCCCGGCGCATAGGCGGCGCGGCGCATCGCCATCAGGTTCCCCTCGCGCACCGCGTCGAGGTACGCGCCCCGGTCCTGCTTGCCGAACTCGACCCAGTCCTCCATCTCCAGCAGCTCCGGCAGCTCCCCCAGCACGTCCTCCTGGTTGCGCCGCAGGTACACCGGTGCGACGACGCGGCGGAAGGCCTTCGCTCCCACCACGGCGTCGATGGCGCCCGTGCGGGCCGCGACGCCCGGCTGGAGATAGGCGACCAGGTTGCGGAACTCCTCGACGCGGTTCTCCATCGGCGTGCCGGTGAGGAGGATCGCCCGCTCCGCGCGCTGCACGATCGTGTTGACCGCCTGCGAGCGCTGCGTGTCCGGGTTCTTCACGTAGTGCGCCTCGTCGACCACGACCAGCGCCGGGCGGAACCTCTTGGGCAGCACCAGTTTCGGCAACGTGCCGAACGTCGTCACGCCGACCCCGCCCTGTGCCAGCCACTCGCCGACCGCGCCGTCGCGGCCCGCGCCGTGCATCCGGTGCGGCACGAGGTCGCTGTGCCTGGCGATCTCGTTGACCCAGTTGACGACGACACTCGCCGGGCAGACCACCAGGAACCCGCGCCGCCCGCCGGCGGCCAGGCTCGCCATCACCGCGATGGCCTCGATCGTCTTGCCCAGTCCCATCTCGTCGCCGATGATGACGCGTTTGCGGGCCAGCGCGAACTTGGCTCCGAACACCTGGTAGCCGCGCAGCGACACCTTCAGCAGGCTGGTGTCGAGTGCGGTCGCGTCGACCTCGTGCTCGATCTCGGCCGGGACGAAACCCTTGGCGGCGCTGCGATCCGGCATCGCGCCCGCACCACCGAGGTCCGCGAGCAGCGTGTTGTAGGCGGCCGCGTCGAGCTCGTAGTCGCGCCACAGCGCGCGGTGATCCAGATCCGGCACGCGCAGCTGCGTGCCCACCGCGCGCAACGCCGCCACGTCGCGACTGGCCAGCAGGGCCTCGAGCCGGCCGAGCGACTCGATGGCGGCCTGCCGGTTCTTCCGCAACGAGAAGAACATCCGCACCCGGCTCCAGGCACGGGACGCGGCGCGCACGTCGGCGTCGACCCTGCCCAGCACATCCGCGAGCGGCTCGCGCAACGGGCCGACGAGCTGGTTCGCCCTGCGCAGCTTGGACATCAGCTGCAGCAACTCGGTCTGGGCTCGGCCGGCGCGGTCGGGGTTCAGCCGGACGGTCGTGTCGCGTGCGACGCCGTCGACAACTGCGCGGACGGCCCGCACGATCTGCTCGGCGGACTGCCTGCCGACTCCGGGCACACCGTCGAGCTGTTCCGGACGCGCCTCGGCGACATCGGCGACGGTCCGGTACCCGGCGGCCTTCAGCTTGCTCAGCCGCAGGTTCGCCTTCGTGTCGCGGAGCTTGTCCAACGGCATGGCGCGGAGCTGGTCGGCCACCAGCGAGTCCTGGACCGCCTGGTACTGCGCGGCGGCGAGCGCGAGCAGCCGATCCGGTTCCGCGCGCACCCCTGCCGCCTCGGCGCGGAACGCCTTCGCGGCGGCCAGCACCGCGCGTGCATGCCTGCCGACCTTCGCCGAGTCGTCCACCCGTGTCCTTCCTCGAGGCGGTCCGAGACTACTGTCCGGTTCAGGCCGGCACGACCACGGTGACCTTCATCGTCGCCCTCGTGAGTCGGCGTAGGAACGCAGCGCGCGCAAGAAGTCGACGTGTCGGAAGCCGGGCCAGTGGACGTCGCAGAAGTGCAGCTCCGCGAACGCCGTCTGCCACAACAGGAAACCGGACAGGCGCACCTCGCCGCTGGTGCGGATCACCAGGTCGGGATCGGGTTGCCCGGCGGTGCAGAGGTGCCGGGCGATGTCATCCGGCGTGATGCTCGCCGCGAGCTCCTCGAGGCCCGGCCCGCTCTCCAGCAGCGAGCGCACCGCGTCCACCACGTCGAAGCGGCCGTCGTAGCCCACGGCGATGGTCAGGTGGAATTCGGCGTCGCGGTCGCGGGTGTCCTCCACAGCGAGCTTCAACGCGTGCCTGGTGGTGTCGGGCAGCAGGTCCATCCGGCCGGCCACGTGCGTCTGCCAGCGTTCGGACTCGACCGCCCGCGGCACCACGATTCGCTCGACGACCTCTTCCATCAGAAAGCGCATCTCGGCGTTGGCGCGCTTGTGCAGGTTGTCCGCGGACGCGAGGTAGACCGTCAGGTGGGGAATGCCGATGTCCTCGCACCAGCCCATGACGTTCTTCAGGTGCTCGCCTCCGCGCTGGTGGCCTGAACTCGCGTTCCCCAGACCCACCTGCTCGGCCCAGCGCCGGTTGCCGTCCATGATCACACCGATGTGCCTGGGCAGTGTCGCGTTCTTCAGCTTGGCGCGAAGGCGGCGAGCGTAGAGATCCTGCAGAGCCGCGCGCATGATCGTCACGGAGCCGAAGCTAGCACCGTCGCGCTGGTTTAAACCGCTGTGCCAGCAGGGTATGGAGCATCGACTGCGCCGAACTTGGTGATGGAGGCATCATGAGGGCGATTGACGACGCCGGTTTCCGAAGACTCGCCGAGACACTCAGCAGCGTCGCCCGGACATTACAAGCGGAACCTGACGTGGACACCACACTTCGCGCGATCGTCAAAGCCGCCGTCGACCACATCCCCGGTGCCGAGCACGCCGGCATCTCCCTGGTCGAACGCGGCAAGATCCGTACCGTGGCGCCGACGAGCACCATCGTCGAGACCATCGACGAGCTGCAGTACGACCTTCGCGAAGGCCCGTGCCTCGACGCGATCAAGGAGCGCCAGACCTACCGCGCCGGCAACGTCGGCGACGAGGCCAGGTGGCCCGCCTTCGGTCCGGCCGCGGCCGGGTACGACATCCACTCGCTGCTGTCGTACCGGTTGTTCGTGACCGATCGCACCCTCGGCGCGCTCAACCTCTATTCGAGCCGGGTCAGCTCCTTCGACGAACAGACCGAAGAGGACGGCCGGCTCTTCGCGACCCATGCCGCGATCGCCTTGGTCGGCGCGCAGCGGGAGGCTCAGCTCGGCATCGCGGTCGAGAACCGCGACATCATCTCCACGGCCAAGGGCATCCTCATGGAACGCCACGGCCTCGACGCCGCGTCGGCCTTCCGGATGCTGGTCGAAGCCTCCCAGTCGACCAACGTCAAGCTGCACGACGCCGCGACGTGGCTCGTGGAGAACCGCCACGTTCGTCAGCCGGGTTGACAGCCGGGACCACGACCACGCCCCCCGTCCACATCGGACCGGGAAGGCGTCGGCGGACTGGTTCCCGTACGCGGGCGCTGTCGTTGAAGGCCGTCGCACCGGTGGACACGTTCGTGTTCAGCGTCGGCCGGATCTTCGCCAAGACCCTCATCCGCGCACGCGGATGACGGTCTTGCCCTTGCGCCGCTCGGCCGGGTTGAGCGCGGGGATCGCGTCGTCCAGGGTGGCGACGGTGCCGATGTGCGTGCGCAGGCGCCCGTCCCGCACCCGTTCGACGATCTCCGTCAGCTGGCTCGGGACGGACTCGACGACGAAGTCGACCGCGCGGCCGTCGACAGGGCGGGCCTCGACCGGGCCGACCACCGACACCAGCGACCCGCCCGGCCGGATGATGCCCGCCGACCGCTTCTGGACGTCACCGCCGATGACGTCGAAGACCAGGTCGACTCCACCGATGTCGGCGAGATCCTCGTTGCCGAGGTCGATGAACTCGTTCGCACCGAAGTCGAGTGCCGCCTGCCGGTCCGCTGCCCGGCCGGTACCGATGACGTAGGCGCCGAACTCGCGGGCGAGCTGCGTGACCACGGATCCGACCGCGCCGGCGGCGCCGTGTGCGAGGACGCTCTGCCCCGCCTGCAGACGACCGTGCTGGAACAGGCCTTGCCACGCGGTCAGGCCGGCGATCGGCAGGCTCGCTCCCACCGTGAAGTCGACGTCTCCCGGCAGCGGTGCGAGGTTGCGCGCCTCGACGGCCACGTACTCGGCCAGAGTTCCGTCGCGGTGCCAGTCCGTGATGCCGAAGACCCGCTGCCCCAACGAGAGTCCCGTCGTGCCGTAGCCGAGGGACGAGACCACCCCGGCGAGCTCGTGGCCGATGATCGCCTGGGTGCGAGCGCCACCAGAGCGATCGGCCCACGTCGAGGGCCACTCCCATTCCGCGGGGACGAACCCCGATGCGCGGACCTCGACCACGACGTCGTTGATCGCCGGCGTCGGCTCAGGACGGTCCACGAGCGCGATCCCGGCTGCTTCCGCGGTCTGATCTGTCGCAACGACAGCCTTCATCGGTACCTCCGTGCGGCGACGCTCTCCGGCCGTTCACGCTAGCCCCGTTCCACCCGGCAGGCTGGGGCCACTTGACGCCCACGATCGGGAACCAGTCAACGGAAACGCCCGTCACTCCCAGAAGCGCTTCATCACGTCCGAGAACCTCTCGACCAGGTACTCCCGGTGCACCGGGTCGTTGTAGTCCGGGCGCTTCCCCGGATAACGGGTTTCCAGGTAGTACTCGGTCGAGAACCGGCGGAGTTCCTCGCGGGTGAACCTCGCGGGTGAGACACGCGTGATCGACTTCCCGCGCGCCGCGGCACTCGACGCGATCTCGGCCGGGACGACGAACTGCTGTGGTGCGATCAGCACGATCGCCTCCTTCGCGTACTCCAGCGCCGTGAGGATCATGATCTCCCACCACCTGGTCCAGTCGAGCTGCAGCCCGTAGGCGCTGGAGACGCGCTGGCGCAACAGGTCCACGTCCGCGACGGCCTCCTCCGACGGCACCCTGGCGTACAGCGAGTCGCCGAACCGGTCGCGGATCTCCTCGAGCGTTCCCGACGAGCCCCGGAAGCTCACCCGCGCGTAGAGCTCGTACGCCGTTATCTCGACCGGCTCGCTGTGGGAGTTCTTCAGATCGGCCGGGGTCGTCTGGCTCCTGCCGAGGTACCAGGTGTCGACGAGTCTCTCGGCCGCGGCGCCGGAGTAGGCGTACGAGAACATGTACCGGTCGTCGTTCAGATCGGCCGACTCGTAGCGGTCGGACAGCCACAACACGGGTTCCGCGCGATCGACCACAAGCCTGCGGACCGCTCGCGTCTGGCGGACGTAGAGCTTGGGCTCCTTCTTGTAGTAGCTGCGCAGCGTGCGACGGAAATCCAGCCCCTCGTGCATCGAGCCGCGGAACTCGGTGCTCCTCACCTCGTGGTCCCCGCCCCTGTTCACCAGGTCGAACACCTTCTCGCGCATGGCTTCGATGAACAGGTCCGCCGGTGGCCAGGACGAACGCTCCCAGCCGTGACGTTTGCGTTCCGGCGGCCTGCCCTGCCACCGCGGCGGCAGGCCCTCCAGGTCGATGATCTCGCCGGGTGGCAGGTCCGGGGCGGAGTCCGGATCGTCGTCCTTGCGCGCGGTGGCACCGATGACCTCGTAGTAGTGCTCGAACTGGGTGCAGTTGCGGGCCACGAACACCGGACCGCCCCTGGAGCGCGGTTTCGTGACGGCCACCTCGAAGAGCGACTCGCGGGTGCCTCTGATCCGCCCG
The DNA here is from genome assembly GCF_000955955.1 of Lentzea aerocolonigenes. Taxonomy (GTDB): domain Bacteria; phylum Actinomycetota; class Actinomycetes; order Mycobacteriales; family Pseudonocardiaceae; genus Lentzea; species Lentzea aerocolonigenes_A. The sequence goes on along the minus strand of NZ_JYJG01000152.1, from coordinate 5,501 downwards.
ATACGCTCGATCTTCACCTGGTCGAAATAGCCGAGCAGATCCCGGAAGAGGCGCTCGGTGAAGAGTTTGCCGAAGCAGCCGGTGGACGCGGTCATCACGGTCTCGAACATCGGCGAGATCCGCTTCTCCTCCTCCAGCAGCTTCGTCAGCACCTGTGAGAACACCTGGTAGTGCCGCAGCGACAACCGGAGGTCCTTCGCGTCGACGCTCAACTGGTAGACGAGCCGCAGCAGCGCGGTTCGCTTGTCGAAGTCGGGTGCCGTGCCCTCCGCCCTGGCCGCCTCGTACCGCTCGACCAGGCGCGGGATGTAGTCGAGGTACCGCATCAGGATGTGCAGGCTCGGATCGCGGATCTCGTACCTCATGCCGGGCAACGCCGGTCGCACGTCGTCGGTGAACAGCTCCGGCTGGCGCAACAGCCGCTGGACCGCGTGCACGTGAGTCGCGTTGCACACGAACAGGACACGCCGGTACCGCGGATGCATCCGCCGCAACAGCGCCGCCATGTGCAGCTCGCGCCACGTGTCCATCGGTTCGAACCGCGACGGCGGATGGACGAGACGCTCGGCCACCAGGTCGAGGTACCACCGGGCGCCGTGCTCCAGGGCGAGGCCGTCGTCCGGCCAGTCCTCGTCCGCCATGCAGAAGCGGTCCAGCAGGTGTCCCGGCGCGATCTCCTGGTCCACGAACCGCAACGGGATGCCGTGCTCGGCGGCGATGCGGACGGCCTCGGTCATGCCGTCGGCGGGGGTCACCGGAAAGACCTCCCGCTGGTCACCGTCACTCAGCCTGGAGATCAGCAACGAGACTCGCGGCAACCGTGCGACGGCCTGGAGCATCGGCGCGTGCAGGGACTCGGGCAGGCCTACGGCGATGACGTCCTGTTCGTCGAGCCGCAGTTCGCGCATCGCCCGCTGGACCTGCACGGAGAAGTTGAGGTGGTGGCGCAGGACGGGAACGATGTAGACGTTGCCCTGACGCAGGTACGGGGTGCTCATGCTCAGCTTCTGCGGCCGACGATGAACTGGGCGACGTGGTCGAACACGTTCGTCTTCTGCCCGCCGACGTGCTGTTCGTAGTTCATCGCGTAGTTCATCAGCGCCACCGCCTGCCGGACCGAGATGTCCTGCCGCTCCTGCTGGTGGTACCAGTCGGTGAAGGCGGCGAGGAACTCGGGAGAGGGCTTCAGCGAGGTGCGGACGATCTCGTGCACGTCCTCGAACGGCGGATGGTTGATCTCGATCACCGGCAGCGTCCGCTGCTCGATGTACTCGGGCAGCACGTGGCCCGCGTTGCTGAGCGAGGGGTTGAGCGCGCAGCAGAACCGGAACCGCTTCTTCGCCTCGTCGTCCCTCGGCCTGACGTTGATACCGGTCATCGCGGAGTAGACGTACCGCCGCACGTCGAGCACGGAGGCGAGTGGGCTGAGGGCCCGGTCCGGGACACGGTTGATCTCGTCGAAGAAGCAGAGGCCGCCTTCGTACAACGCCGTCGCCAGCGGACTCGCCCGCAGGGTCAGCGGCGGAACCTCCCCGTACATGGCCTCCGGATCAGGCGTCAGCAGCAGGGCGAGGTCCTCCGGCGTCAGTTCCTCGTGGCCCTGCACGATGTAGAGCGGCATGTCGAGCCGGCGGGCGATCTCGTACACGATCTCGTTCTTGCCGAGTCCCGGCGGTCCCTCGAGCCGGAAGTTCAACGGCAGGACGTTGCCGTCGACGAGGCTGGTGCCGTCACCGCTGATGCCCCAGGCGACCCGGCACATCCGCAGCTCGTCGGCGCGACCGACGAACGGGTCCGTCGGCAACTCGACCGGTTCCGCCAGCGCCACGCGCACGTCGTCGATCTCCACATAGCGGGTCATGAGCCAATCTCCTCTGCACGACGCGTTCTCGGGGTGGACCAGCAGCTCACGCGGAAACCCAGCCGGTGATAACGAACGAACGGGTCGAACCACCCCCCGATCACGGACCAGACCGGGTTGTGCGACTCGGCGGTGTCCCCGCCCTTCACCACCATCAACGTGCCCTTCGCCGTCGTCTGGGCCGGCGGCGGTTCCTCCAGGTACTGCTCGGTCGCCGACATGACCGACATGGACGTGTTGCACCACTGCCAGGCGGCACCGAAGAAGTCGTGGGCTCCCAACCGGTTCGGCGGATGCCCACCGACCGGAGCGCCGAGCCCGCGGGACTGCGGCACCGTGTACTCCTCGATCGACGAGGCCACCTTCTCGATCAACGCGACCGACTCGGCCGCGTCGAGCCAGATCGGCGGAGGGATGTCCGGAACGCCGTTGCGGCCGAACCACTGCCGGATCGTCCTGGTGATCGCCGATCGGCCGCGGGGCGTGGCGGTCTGGTCCTGGTTTCCCCGCGCGATCGCCAGCGCCCGCTCGAAGATCTGGTGCTGACCGTGCGCCGCCCAGTCCCACTCGATCGCCGACGGCAGCCGGAAGACCCGGTCGGGATGCCTGCTCGTGAGCCACCTGCAGTACGCGGCGGCCTCGAAGAAGCTCACCCCGGTCACCGGCTGGTTGGGCAGGTTGAACCTGCTGTTGAGCCAGTACCTCGGAAACCGGATCTCCTGTTCCTTGATCCAGCGCCAGCCCGTCTGGTCCCACCACTCGCGACCGGTGTACCCATCCTGCGCGACGAACTCCGCGAACTCGGTGTTGGTGACGGGATAGCGCCCGATCTGGAAGGCGTCCATCAGCTCCGACCGGGGCACCTCGACCAGGTTCCGCACCGGGCTGCGCGCCCAGATCCTCGGGTCGAGCCTGCCGAGGGTGTGCCCGAGCCGTGTGCGGGTGTCCGGGTCCGCCGTCTGGTCAATCCTGTGCACCAGCGCGGCCGACGTCAGCTCCCCCGCCCTGCCACCACCGTCCGGGAGCTCCAGCACGCATTCGTGCGCGAGCTGGAGGTCACCGCGCCGGACGAGAGTCTCCGCCAGCTGCAGAACACCGGCGTGGTCCACCAGTGCGACCAGAATCCGCAGAACGTCGTGCCAGCCATCAGTTCCAGCGAGATAGCGGCGGATGACCGTGGCCAGGTCCGACACTCCGGCCAGTCTCGCCAGCTGCCGTGCGGCGAAGTAGTCGCGCAACGCCTCGAACCTGAACTCCAGCACGCCGGGATCGTCGCCGGGCCGCAACAGGCCGAGCACCCGCCCGGTGGCGATCATGTCCTGGGCCGCGGAGTCGCCGAGCTTCACCCGCCGTGCTCCCGAGACCTTCAGCTCGAGCGCGGCCTCCGCCAGCCAGTCCTCCACTCCTCGCCGGTCGACGGCGCCCCACTCGCCCCACCTCGTGACGTAGAGCTGCAGGATCATCGCCAGGTTGGCGTCCGCCAGATCCGCGCTCGTCAGCTCCAGGTCGCACATGAGGCTCAGCAGCTGCGGATTGCGCAGGTAGCGCGAGACCGGGGTGCCGTTGGCGAGCAACAGGCCGGGCAGTGACGCATGTCCTCCCCGTTGCCTGACGAGTGCCCTGATCTGCTGCTCGCCCAGCTCGCGGATCGCCACGTCGCTGATCCGCAGCAGGCGCGCCGTGCGCTCGTCGCGGCACGCGAGCAGGGCGCCGGTCCGGGAGTCGTCGGCGCGGAGCTTCGCGAGATCGGTGTTCAGCCGGTTCAGGCCGGCCGCGGACAGCTGGTCGACGTCGTCGAGCAGCAGGTACAGCGGCGAGCCGAACAACCGGCGCAGCGCCCGCACGCTGCCGAGGCGCCGCACCAAGGTGTGACACGCCGACATGAACCGTGCGCCGCCGTCGCCCCGCGCGAACGCGTGTCCGGCGATGGTCGCCTCGACATGGCCCGCCAGATCGACGTTCTCGTCCGGTGCCAGCGGGACGAGCAGCGGCAGGTGGTGCGGCACGCGCGGACCGGCGTCACCCTCGTGCGGCAACGACCAGGCATGCTCGATGATCAGCAACGAGGTGCTCTTGCCCGCCCCCGTTCCCGCGGTGAGCGCGCCGAACGGCACCACCGCTGGCACCTCCCTGATCGACTCGACGAAGCCCACGATCGAGTCCTCGCCACGGGCTTCCAGGTTCCTGCGCAGGTCCGCGGTCAGCTCGACCAGACCCCGCTGCCGGTTCGCCGTGCGGCACCACGACTCCAGCCGGAACGCGATCTCGTAGAAGCCCACCTCGGTGAGCCGCCGCGCGATCTCGAGCGCGACCCCGATCTCTTCCTGCCCAGGGGCGGACGAGTTCACGAGGGCGGGCCACGACGGGATCGTCCGCAGGATCTCCGCGGCCGCCCGCGGCAACACGGCGCTGTTCGCGCTGAGCAACGGGAACAACGCGGCCCGGAACGGAAGTTTCCTGCCCAGCAGCCGTTCGCACTCCTCGGCCCGATGCCGGTGGTGCGCGGAGAACAGCGGCGTCGCGGTGACCACCTGGACACGCCGGCCCAGCCGTTCGACGTCCCGCTCCGCCAGCACGAACCGCGAAAGCCCGATCACGACGCGATGCGAGTTGTCCGCGGCCCACGCCAGCACGGCGTCGATCCGGCTCGCGAGGTCGCTGGTGAACGCCTGCTCCGGCAGCACACCGGAGAAGTCGACGACGACCAGTGAGCCCGGCGGCAGGTTCGACCCGATCGGCTCCTGCAGTTCCTCACCGGCGAGCCAGGTGTCCGGTCGTGCCTCGCCGCACACCTGGAGCAGCGCCTGTGGCACGTCGGCCGCGAAGTCCGTGACCAGCAGAACCGGCTGCTCGCCTGGTGGAACGCCCTCCCACCGCAGTTCCATCGGTGGCGAGTCGATGGGCGCTGGCGCCGCCTTCACCGGCAGGTCTGTCCTGCGGCCGCGCCTGCCCAGCACAGGTGGCTCGCCCAGCGGCGGCTCCACCTCCGCGGGCTGGCTGAGCAGCAGCCGCAGCAACGGCTGCATCCCCGCCAGCGAGAAGTCCTGAACGTGGTAGATCGTCGTCGTGTTCGGCCCGAGGAAGTCCGGCACCCCGCGCACCGACTGGCCCGGTAGCACGACCGGGACGAACCGTTCCAGCCTGAGCTGATCGGCGTAGTACGCGTCCCGGATGAGCCGCGCCTCCCACTGCACGCCACGGCCCTCGTCCGGACCGCTGCGTCCCTCGGCCCGCTTGCGGTACGCGGCGGAGGCGACGACGACCACGTAGTCGGCCATGCGAACCTGCTCGCCCATCCACAACGGCCAGTCCTGCCGCCGTCCCGCGGCGAGCAGGTCGAGCTTCGCGTCGACGCCGTTCTCGCGCAGGACGTAGTAGAGGTCGCGGACCTGTTCGATGTGCTCGTCGGACTCGTGCGCGTACGAGATGAACACCCGGCACGGCCGGCCGGGGTCGTCCTCGGGCATCTGCACCACCTCACACCTTGGATCGTGCGAGGCCGCAGTTCGTTTCACCACGGACGAGTTCGCTGGACAACCGCATCATGAACAGCAAACGCCACCCGCGTGGTCGAGGTGCGGGTTGTCCACGGACTGTCCACGAACTGACTAGTGGCGCGACCCAGAACGTCGGCGGGTAA
>NZ_JYJG01000151.1 GCF_000955955.1 Lentzea aerocolonigenes | reverse complement strand
GACCTGCCTGCGGGCGTCCGAACGGGCCCGCTCGGCGCAGTCCATCAACCGCGCGGCCAGCACATCGGGGTCAAGATCACGCACGGCCGGGCTGAGCGCGATTCCCGTGGTCACGCCGTTCGAGTCGACGGTGACGCCGACGCCACCCCGCATGCCGACCCCGCTGATCTCCGCGAGGGACGCGACCAGATCGAGGTAGTGCCGGCGTTCGTGCTCGGCGGCGACCAACCGCTGTTCTTCCCACCAGGCGAGACGGCGGCGCAGCAACGCGTGCGCGGCGGCGGGGTCCGCCACCGGAACCGTCCACGCCCCGGACGCGGTGTGCAGCACCAGACCGCTCGCCTCGGTGCTCACGTGCCCGATCCGGTCGAACGAGACCCGAGCGCCCTTCCAGTCGATGCGGTCGTTTCCGATCACCACGTGTGCCGGACCAGCCAGCACCAGCGGAAAGCCGGTCGACCCGAGTTCGAGCAGCGGCGAGTCGAGCAACGTCCGGCGGGCCATCCTCGCGAGCACCCCGGACGACCCCGCGCTGAGCATTCCCAGGGCGCACAACGCTTTGACCGCCAGCGCCGCGTGCGGGGTGAGCCGCAGCGCTATCGCCGAGCCCGGTAACACGCCGAGCACGAGCTGTGTTCCGGTCATCAGCACAGTGGCGGGCAACCACGAGTACGGGTCGTTCAACCCGTTGCGCCGCAACCACGTCAGCAGCACACCGGCACACGCGACCGCCGTGACGGCAGGGATCGCCGCCCACCAGACCGGGGCGATCCCGGCCAGCGCGACGCAGATCAGACCAGTCGCCGCGGGCAACAGCCCGGCGGAGAGCAGCAGCAACGTCCTCGTCCGGCGCCAGCGGGACGCCAGCGCGTGCGCGATCCGGGGATCGTCGATCTGAGGAACGGCATGAGGTATGGGCGTCATCGGCGCACCCCTCGTCTGCTCTCCGCCGTCACGCGTTGTGACGTGCGGGCCGACCAGGCTTCCCGGCGCACCTACGCATCAATATCGCGTAAATGTCCAGGTAGCACAAGGAGTCAGCTCGTCTTCGCCCTCCTGCCGAGCGTGGCGTCGATCACCAGGAACGCCACGAGACTGATGCCGAGCAGCGGCACGAACCAGCCCACCGCCAGCGCTCCGGCCCCGAGTCCGATCAGCGCGGCGGGCGGGGCCTTGCGCCACTGGCCGCGCGGCGTCGGACGACCGAAACCCCGTGTGGGCCTGCGCTTCCACCACATCCGGTAGCCGAGCACGACCAGCGTCACGAGCCCGCCGCCGAGCAGCAGCAACAGCAACTGGTTCGGCCACCCGAACAGCACGCCCATGTGCGCGTCGATGCCCCACCTGGTGAGCTTCGCGGCGAGCGGGTAGTCGGCGAACTTCACCGAGCTGACGACCTCGCCGCCGTGCACCGCGACCGAGTCGACCTGCGTCGGCCAGCCACGGCCGATCTCCGCGACCTTCCACGCACCGCCCGGTGCCGTGGGCAGGCCGATCTCGACGGGCTTGGCGTCGATGCCGGCCAGCCGGGCGATGCCGAGGACGTTGTCGACGTCGCCGTGACCGCCTGCGGCCGGAGTGCTGGAGCCGTGTTCGCTGTGCTCGCCGGCGCCGGGCATCTTGAGCTGCGGCGTGGTCCAGCTGAAGGCTTCGCGGAGCTTGGAGACGTTCTCGCCCGCGTACGCAGACCACGTGAGACCCGTGGCGGACAAGAACAACGCGCCGACGAGCACCCACACACCGATCAGACCGTGCGTGCGGATGCGTTTGCTGTTGCGCGCCCTGCTGATCCACAGCACGAGGCCGCCCAACGCGACGACCCAAAGCCACGACGCGGCGAGCTCGCTGTAGAGGCGTCCGGGTTCGCCGAGCATCAGGTTGCGGTGCAACTGATCCAGCGTGGTGCGCAACGGCAGCACGCCGCTCGTTCCGTAGACGACGAGATCGCCGGTGACACGTCCGGTGCCGGGATCGACGAACACCGCACGGCGTTCGGACTCGCCGAGTCCCTTCTCCGCGAACAGGACACGAGTCGTGTCACCGGGTCCGGGCGCCGGTCGGACGGCGACCAAGGAACCGTTGGGCGACGTGGCGAGTGCGGCGTCGACCTGCTTGGCGAGCGGGAGTTGTTGCGTGGTAACGGGAACGCGGAGCTGATCGGAGTAGACCCACGACTCCAGCTGCGGAGTGAGGGCGTACAGGACACCGGTCAGCGCGGCGACCAGGATGAACGGGCCGACGAGGACGCCTGCGTAGAAGTGCAGGCGCATCAGGAGTCCCCGCCACGCGAACGATGTGCGTGACGGAGCCGTTGTGGTGGACATGGCTCTCCCAATGGGCGTGAACAGGTGCAGGACCGTCTCGAGACGGCCCTGTGAAAGGGGTTTCAGACCTGTTCAGCCGGAGGACCGCGCCACGACAGCACGTCCAGGAAGACGACCACCGCGGGAAGGATGCGCGGGGTGGCCACGACGAGCGGCGCCGTGGCGGGCAGGGAAGTGAGCCTGCGGGGGAGCACCGACGCGACGGCGCGGGCCAGTGCGAGCACAGTGCGTTCGGCTGCCGCGAGCACGACGACGGTCAGCGCGGTGGCCGCGATGTGTGCGGCGACCATGCGCGACGGGTCCGCGTGCTCGTGCCTGGATGCCGCGAGCGACATCATGAAGTGCATCGCGAGCTGGCCGCCGCCGATCAGCAGGAGCATCCGGCCCGGTGTCAGCTCGTGCCGTGCGAAACCGGCACAGGCCCACGTGAGCAGGGCGACCAGCGATAACGCCAGACCGGCGTCGGGGAAGTGGCCGTCCGCGGTCGAGTGCGCCAGAACGGCGAGCGCTCCCGTGACCACGCCGGCAACCGCACAGCGCGCACGGCGCAACGGGGCTGATGGCAGGGTCACGCGCGGAGCTTAACCGCCAGTCAGGCCGAAACCACACCCACGGAATAACCCTGTGGACGGTTCATCGCCGTGACCGGAAAATGAGCATTGTGATCTCTTACACCACGGACATCGGCGATCTCGCGGTGGACGACCTGGCCGGGTTCTTCGTCGGGTGGCCGAAGCCGCCGTCTGCTGCGCAGCACCTCGCCGTGCTGCGCGGGAGCTACCGCGTGGTCATCGCGCGTGCCGAGGGTCAGGTCGCCGGGTTCGTGAACATGATCAGCGATGGCGTGCTGACCGCGTTCATCCCGTGGCTGGAGGTGCGTCCGGAGTACCAGGGGCAGGGCATGGGCACCGAGCTGATGCGCCGGATCGTGGCCGAGGCGTCGCACCTCTACTCGATCGACCTCACCTGCGACGAGTCGTTGCGGCCGTACTACGAACGCCTCGGCATGGCCGCGCTGACCGGCATGGGCCTGCGCAACCGCGACGCGTGCGGGTGACCGTCGTGCCCGCCTTCAGATCCCTTCCAAGTCGAGGGTCTGCTGATGCGGGCCACCCGTGAACGAGCTCGTCAGCAACCCCGCACTCCGGCACCGCCCGCACGTGACCGGTGACGTCGTCGCCTTGAACCGGGTGAAGTCCCAGCTGCCGGTGCCGACGTGACAGCCGGGCCCCGGCACCTCCAGGCCGAGCCACCCCTGCAACCGCACGGCGTGCACCACGTCGGACCCCTCGAGGTATCCGTTGAGCCGCCCCGCGAACCGGTTCCGCGCCTCTTCCGCGGGCGCGCTGAGAGCCTCCTGCAACACCGAAATGCCGTTCATGCACCCGATTCAACCTCACGTGGACGCGTCGAGCCGGGCACCACGCCGCTCCAGCACCGTGAGGCAACGCGCACACCACCGCGCGTTGTCCCGCTCGAACGACAAGCCGCGCAACAGGGTCAGGTACGGCCCGACCCGTTCCGCCTCGCCGAGGAACTCTTCCTCAGTGCGGTTGCCGAGCAGTTTGGCCTTGAGCCGCTCGTACCGCGCGATCTTGGCCTCGGCCCACTGCTTGCGTTCCCGCAGCGACGCCTTGACCGCCTCGGCGTTGGCGTCCGCAGCCATCACCGCGACCAGCAGCTCGTCGCGAATCGCGGTCGGTTTGTGCTCCGCCTCCGTGAACCCGGCCAGAGCTTCGAGACCGGATGCGGTGAGCGAGAACAACCTCTTGTTCGGCCGCTTCTCCTGCTGAACGGTTCGTGCGGAGACCAGCCCGTCGGCCTCCATCCGATCCAGCTCGCGGTAGAGCTGCTGCGGCGTGCACATCCAGAAGTTCGCCACCGAGGCGTCGAACGCCTTGGCCAGGTCGTAGCCGGACGCCTCCCCGTCGAGCAGAGTGGCCATCACGGCATTGCGCAGCGACATACGAGCAGGTTACGGTGCCTCGACCTAGTCAACAAGTTTAGTAGGTGGCCGTGAGCGCGTTCCGCAAGGCAGTAGAAGCACGTGACACCGACGCGATGGCCGCCTGCCTGGCCGACACCGTGGTGTTCACCAGCCCGGTCGCCTTCGCGCCGTACCCCGGCAAGCCCCTGACGGCCGCGATCCTGCGCGGCGTCATGCGCGTGTTCGAGAACTTCCGCTACGAGCGCGAGATCATCGACGGGGAGAACCACGCGCTGGTGTTCCGGGCGGAGGTGGGCGGCAAGGAGATCCAGGGCTGCGACTTCCTGCACCTCGACGCGGACGGCCTGATCGACGAGTTCACCGTGATGGTGCGCCCGCTCTCGGCCGCGCAGGCCCTGTCGGAGGCGATGGCGGCGCAGTTCGAGCAGATCAAGGCCGAGGCGCTAGAAGCGTTCAACTCCTAACGCGGTGAGCGCCAGGTCGATGTTGGACAACCCCTGCAGGTTGCGGCCGGTCTGCGCCTTCAGTTCCACGATCGCCACATTGCGCTGGTCGTCGGCGGACATCTTCTTGAGGTCGGCGTCACCCCGCAGCCCGTTCTCCCGCAGGAACACCATGACCGCACCGACTCCGGCCAGATCAGCGTCGTTGTAGGCCTGGTAGTCGGTCTGGTTCGACAGCGAAGTCATCACCACGATCAACGTGTTGCGCATGTCGTCGTTGGACATGGTGTTGAGCTGGTGCTGCGTCCGGAAACGCCCGGCCAGCAACACCCCGCGGACGTAGAACGGCGCTGTGCCGACCCCGCGCCGGGCGAGGTCGCTGCCCAGTCCGATCTGGACCAGCTGCAGGTTCGTGTACCCCTGCAGCTCACGGCCGAGCCCGGTCTGCGCGCCGAGTTCGACGATGAGCACGTTGCGCATGTCGTCGGCGGTCATGGACTTCAGCGCGGCGTCGTCACGGAGTCCGTTGCGGCGCAAGAAGACCAGCACTGCACCCATGCCCGCGAGCGTCTCGCTGTCGTAGCGCTGGTAGTCGTTCTGCTTGCTGCGGGCGGTCATCTCGACGATCAACGTGTTGCGCATGTCCTCTGGCAGCATGAGGTTCAGTTGGTGCTGAGTGCGGAACCCGCCCGCGAGCAGCACGCCGCGGATCGGGAACGAGACGATCGCACCGGCGCGCACCTCGACGTCGACGAACTCGCTGCCCACGCTGAGGATCCGCAACGCGAAGTCGCCCACGGCGAACGGACGGTCGCCCACCACCAGCTGTGCCGCGCCCTCGTACCGGATCCGGCCGTCCGGCCCCTTCGAGTGCACGACCACGGCCTCGTACGTGATCCCCTGGTCGTAGCCGCGTTTCTGCCGCAGCTCGACGAAGAACACGCGGCCCTTGCGCGGGAACGAGATCAGCACCGGCTTGCCCGGTCCCGCGGCCATGTAGTTCAGCGCATACAGCCGGACGGTGGCCGGCAGGTCGCGGAGGTTGACGACGGACGAGCTGTCGCGGAACGCCTGCTCGCGGTGCAGCTGTGCCGCGCACATCATCGGCCCGATGATCCGGTTCGCGGGCTGCCCGACGTGCGGCCACTGCGTGTTCGGCCCGCCGTCCGGCAGTTTCGGGCTGGCCAGGCGGATGAAGCTCGGCTGGTTTTCCCTGGCCGGGCCGTAGACGCGCGCGCTCATCGAGGAGTACGGCGAGCCGTAGTCCGAGCCGTCGGTGCCGAGCTCGTGGGCGAGGCCGTAGCCGTGGCCGAGCTCCTCGGCGGCCACGTCGAACGGGGTGATGGAGTCGACCACCGTCACCTTGACGACTCGTTCGCCACCGTCGGCGGACGGCACGAGCACGTCGTACCCGCCCCACCAGCCGGTCGGGCGCGCCATCCAGATCAGCAGGACGTCCACGAACGCGAAGTCGACCTGCACGGCGGTTTTCACCACGAGCTCGTGCAGGTCGTTGCGCTTGGCCTCGGTCGAGATCGGGCCGGGGTCGTGGATCGTGATCGGGTCGAACACCTGGCTGCTCACGTCGAAGTGCCCGCGGGAGGACCGCCACCAGAAGTCGCCCATGCTGTAGTCGATGCCGGGCCGCATCCAGTTCTCGAACTGCTCCTGCGTCCAGACGCTGTCCGTGGCCGCGTACTTCACCGGAACGACTGCGATCATTGTCGGCTCCTCCGTGTCCGCTTCGAGTGGACACAGAGGAACTCGACCGTCGGGCAAGAACGTTACGCGGCGGCCTCGTACACGCTCACGTGCCGCCTGCTGTCGGCGGTGAACGGTTCGCCGTTCCAGCCGCCCCATCGGTCGCGCAGCCTCAGCCCCGCGATGCGTGCCATGAGATCGAACTCGGCCGGGTAGGTGAGCCGCTGCCGGATCGGGCCGAACCGGATGCCGTCCGCGGTGATCTCCACGTGATTCTCGTCGAGCAGCTGGGTGACCGGGTCGTAGCGGTTCACGTCGAACCCGACCCGGTCGATCTCCAAGGTCTCCACGTCGATGAACTGGTGGCGTGGCCGTGCGGCCCAGCCCGGCAGGCCGGACTCGATCACGAACACGCCGCCGGGCGCGAGGTGGCGTGCCGCGTTCTCGAAGCAGCGCACCTGGTCGTCCTGGGTGAGCAGGTTGCAGATCGTGTTGTAGACCAGGTACACGAGGTCGTACGTGCGGTCGGTGCCCGCGCGGGACATGTCGCCGATCGTCACGTCGATGTCGCCACCGCCGGGTTTCTCCCGCATGCGCGCCACCATGTCCGGCGAGAGCTCGATGCCGTCCACGGCGACACCGGCTTGTGCCAGTGGCAACGCGATGCGGCCGGTGCCGACCGCGAACTCCAGTGCCGACTTGCCGAACCCCGCGAGGAACCGGACGGTGTCCGCCTCGTCGCCGCGGAGCGAGTTGTCGTAGGTACGGGCTGTTTCGGGACCGAAACTCGGATTGAACCCCTTCACGAACCCCACGCTAAACCCCGCGGCCAGCGAGTTTCTCAGACGTCCCAGGCGATCGGCAGATGTTTGACGCCGAAGATCGTCGACGTCGTCCGCACGCGCACGTCCTCGGCGGGCACGGCGAGCCGGATTCCGGGCAGCCTGCGAAGCAGCTCGCGGAAGCTCACGGACATCTCGATGCGCGCGAGCTCGTTGCCCAGGCACTGGTGCACGCCGTGGCCGAACGACAGGTGCCTGCCGCGGGGCCGGTCGATGCGGAACTCCTCCGGCCGCGGGCACTCTGCCGGGTCGCGGTTGGTGGCGATCACCGAGCACATCACCGTGTCGCCCTCGTTGATCGTCACGTCGCCGATCCGCACGTCCTGCAACGCATAGCGCACGATCCCGGTATCCACAATGGACAGATACCTGAGCATCTCCTCGACCGCGGTCTCCATCAGCTCGCCGGGGTTGTCGCGCAACGCCTTCAGCTGCGCGGGATGGTCCAGCAACGCGAGCACGCCCAGGCCGAGCATGTTCGTCGTCGTCTCGTGTCCGGCGATCAGCAGCAGGTTCGCCAGGCCGACCATCTCGTCGTCGGACATGTCGCTGGTGTGCGCCAGTTCGGACAGCAGGTCGTCCTCGCGGCCGGCGCGCTTCTGCTGCACCAGGCCCCACATGTAGCGGTGCATGCGGGTGCCGACCTCGATCAGGCCCTCCAGGTCGGTCGCCATGTCCAGCAGCTCGATCGTGTCGTCCTGGAAGTGCCCGCGATCCTCGACCGGCACGCCGAGCAGCTCGCAGATCACCAGTGACGGCACCGGCAGCGCGAAGTCGCGGATCAGGTCCGACGGCGGCCCCGCGGCCACCAGGACGTCGATGCGGTCCTTGACGATCGCCTCGATCTGCTCGGTGAGCGCCCGCATCCGGCGCATCGTGAACTGCCGGGCCAGCAGCCTGCGGTACCGGGTGTGCTCGGGCGGGTCGGTCGTGATGAACGACCCGGCCCGGCTCTCGGCGCCCGCGAACTTGTCGCGCATCGCCGGGTCGAGCTTGTCCCGCAACCGCTTGACCTTGAACCGGTCCGCGCTCATCCGCGGGTCGGACAGCAGGGCACGTGCGGCGTCCTGCCCGGTGACGAGCCAGAGCGGCTCGTCGTGGTGCTCGACCTTGTGGATGGGGCCTTCCGCGCTGAGGCGGGCCAGTCGCGGCGCCGGGTCGAACGTGCTCGCGCGCTCCATCAGGTCGGCCGGCAACACGGGTCTCATCGCGTCGAGCGCGGCGTCCGGTTTCGAGGCAGTCGTCATCGCGTCCTCTTCGGTCGAATGTTCGGTCGGCGGCAATGCGGGGGAGGTGCGAGTTCTAAGCCGCGAGAAACTGGGGAAAGAACTGAACCTCTCCGCGTTCCGGAAAGCCCAAAACTGGTTCGTATCCAACCGATATTGCCATCTCTGCGCTCTGACCTGCTGGAACTTCGATTACAGGAGAATGACCGCTGCTGTCATCAGGAATGCGTGCAGCAAAAGAATGCCCTTTTTGCCGCCCGTCTCCATTGGTATTTCAAATCGCTCGTGACGACGAACGGCGGTATGGCCTGCGTGCGGTTGGCCTACGACCTGAGTTCACAATTCGGAGAGCGCTCGCAGCAACGTCAGGTCGTGCAGATCGCGTTCACGCGGTTCGTAGCCCTGGTGGAAGTACAGCTGTTGCTCGACGGACAGGCAGGGCACGGCGATGCCGAGGATCGTGCCGGTGACGAAGCACTCCGCCGGGTAGCGAAACGGTTCGACGGTGAGTGAGGACTGTTCGGCGCTGCCGTCAGGGGAGAAGCGGAGCGGGTGCAGGTCGATCTCGCGGCCTCCCGCGTCGGTGAGCACGAACCGCACCGGCCGCCACGAAAGCGTTTCGACGAACCCCAGCGCGGCCAGGGCGTCGAGCACCGCGGGCTCCTGTTCCTCGCGGTGCATCAGATCGAGGTCGTCGTGCGGCCGGGTCTGCTCGCCCACCAACGCGTCGACACCCCAGCCGCCGCCGATCCAGACCTCGTTGCCGTCCAGGGCGGCCAGGATCTCCAGCACGTGCTCAGCGATCACCGAGCCAGACAATCACCGGAAGCGGAACGGGTCCACCACATTTGGCCCGAGCTACTTGGGTTGGCCGGTTGCGGCGTCCCACAGGCGCACGGTGTTGTCGGCGCTGCCCGTGGCGACGGTGTTCCCGTCCGGGCTGAAAGCCGCGCACCACACCTGATCGGTGTGCCCGTCGAGGGTGGCCGTCACGGTTCCGTCGACCGTGCTTCGCACCCGTGCACGGTGATCGCCGGTGTCGTTGTCCGTGCCGACGGTCGCGAAGTAGCGGCCGTTCGGGCTGAACGCGCGGACATCGGTCGTCCCGTCGACCGCCGCGGCGATCGGAGTGCGGGCGTAGAGGTTCCACACCTCCGCCACGCCGCTGCGCCAGTTGCTGGTGGCGAGCGTCTCGTTGTCAGGACTGAACAGGATCCGCCCGAACGGACCGCCGCGGTCCGGCTCGATGGTCAGGGCGACCGCGCTGTTGCGGATGTTCCAGATCCGGATGTCCCTGTCCTTGTGGCCCACGGTGGCGATCGAGTTGCCGTTGGGACTGAACGCCAGGTCGACGGGCCCGGCGTTGTACGCCTCGGGCAGGGTGGTCACCTGCTCGCCGGTGCTCGTGCTCCACAGCCACGTGCCGTCCTGGCCGACGGCCGCGGCGACGGTGCTGCCGTCGGGACTCAGCGCGACGGCTTGGACGGGCTGCTGGGCGGTGAGCGTCGCGGTGGCCTTACCGGTGGTGGTGTTCCACACCGTCACGGTCCGGTGGTCCCGCCTGGCCATCGCGACGAATCTGGTGTCGTGGCTGAAACTGACCAGTGCGTCGTAGTCGGCGTTGAACTCGCGTGCGGTCCGGTGGGTGGCCAAATCCCAGACTCTCACCTTGCTGCGGGTGGTGACCGTCGTCAGGGTGTTGCCCTGGGGGTCGTACGCCACGCCGACCACCTCGCTCTCGTGCGCGAGGACGGTCGCACCGCTGCGGTCCACGTGGGTGGTGTAGCCGTAGACGCCTTGCGCGGCGAGCAGAACGAACACGGCGAGGTACGCGAGTATCCGGAGGCGGAGTGCCAGGAGGTGGCCCCGTGCGGCGTGCAGGGCGAGGCCCGCGGTCACCAGCGTGAGCACCAGGACGGCCAGGCCCAGCCACATCAGGGACAGCGTGCTGACCCTGGCGTAGCCGGCACCCGCGTAGTCGACATCGGCACCGGCCGCCGCGAACACGACCCACAGTCCGGCCGCGGACCCCGTCAACACCGACAGTGCGAACTTGCGCGGCGTCAGCACCGCGACGAGGAGCGGCGTGGTCGCCGTGACGACTGCTGCCACCAGGAAGCTCGAACGGAAGAGCTGGTTCTCCAGGTGAATCTGGAGCAGGGCTGCGGCCACGCCGGACGTGACCAGGGCGATCGATCCGACCTGTGGCCACGGCAGGGAGGCGTGCGTTCGTCGCAGACGCACCTCGCGCGTGCGGAACACGGGCGCCACGACCACGGCCGCGGCGAGGTAGAAGAGGACCAGGCCGGCCGGGGTGCGCAGCAGGACCTCGTGATGCCAAGGAAATCCGGGGAGATCGAGGCCGAACGCGACACCGCCCCAGATCGCGGCGATCGCCAGGCCGAGGAGCAGCCCGGCGCCGATCAATGCATTGGTCCGCGGCACGAGCACGTACACGGCCGCTGCCAGGAACGCGACGACGTAGGCGGCGATCACCGAGACCAGGCTGCCCAGTCCCGATGTGGTTCCAGCGGCCGTCAACAGTGCCGCTGCCGCTGCGAGGACGCCACCGGCGAGGTACGACCACCGACGGCGCCTGGTCGGCGTGGTCGTGGTCGTGGTCGTGGGCGTGGGCGGCTCGGCGGGCGGAGGTTGCGGCGCGGGCGGCTCCTCGCCTCCCACCGCGACCGAGCGCCACAACTCGACCGCCGCCGCGGACACCTGCTCGTCGTGATCCTGAGCGAGGCGCCCTACCTGGTCCAGCACCTGCGCGCGCACGTGGTCGTTGCCGATCCGGTGCAGGTGCGCGAGCCCGCCCAGCGCGGATCGCCGGTCAGCAGCCGCGGAACTGCCGATCGCGTGGCGCAGGTGGGCAGGCAGCGCCCAGTTCACGTTGCGGGCGATGACCGTGCGGCCCTCGACGTTGTCCTGCTTCTTGGGCCGTTGTTCCGGCCGCTCCTCCACGACCCGGTCGTAGACGTAGCCGTACAGCTCGTCGAGCGTGATGTCGCCGTCTCCGTCGAGGTCCGCGCTGCCGTCGCGCAGGCCGGCGACCAGGTGCCGGGTGAAGACGGACCTCGGCGCCTCGCCACGGGGACGGTTGGTGCCCTCGAACGAGTACTGGGTGGCGTCGGACGCGGTGAGCACGGTCCGGCCCCGGCCGCCGAACCGCTCCAGCGTGTGCACGTCCCTGTCGCCCTTGGCCAGCCACCCGGCCGGGAACGCGCCGCTGTAGCAGCAGTCGAGGACGAGGACCTTCTGCCGGGAGACGCAGCCCTCCATCGCCTGGTCGATCCGCTCGGCCGCGAGCCCGGTGAACAGCAGGTTGTCGCGTCGCGTGTCGGCCATCGCCAGGTACAGCCGCCCGGCGTCGTCCTTGAGGCCGTGGCCGGTGAAGTAGAGCAACGTGAGGTCGTCGCGCCGCAGATCCCGGTAGAAGGCACCGATGGCGGCGCCGACGACGTGGTGCGGCTCGTTGATCAGCGTGGTGACCTCGAACCCGGCGATCCGGGGATCGGCCAGCACTCCGGCCAGCGCTTCGGCGTCGTGGGCGGGCGCGGTGAGCCTTCGCAGCCCGGGATCCTGGTACGCGTAGGTGGCGATCAACAGCGCCAGCCGCCGCCCCACGCCCGTACCCCCGCTCGTCACGACACCACGCTCCCGAGGAGAAGTCGTTCAACATCGTGATTTGGTTACGCACGAACGGTGGCAAGAACCGGGCGCACGGAGTTCGGAGTTCGTAAACGGCCCTCGCGCGTGCGGGCGTGCAGTGGAGGCATGCCTTCGCCCGCGCTGCGCACGACGCCGACCGTCCGAGCGAGCCGTTGAACGCGGTTTCGCTGTGGCGATCCCGAAGCTGCTACGTTCGAGATCGTGCCGGACTTCAAGCTGCCGCTCTACGGCGCTGACACCGAACGCGGCGACCTCGCTCCCTGAGTCGTCCCGTTCTTCCCGGCACCCTTCACCGTTCTTCCCAGGGAGCTTCGCCATGCGCTCGTTCATCCACGCCCTGCCCAAAGTGGAGCTGCACCTCCACCTCGTCGGCTCGGCCGGCATCGACACCGTGCTGGAACTGGCCCGCCGCCACCCCGAGGCAGGCGTGCCCACCGGCCGCGCCGAACTGGAGCGGTTCTACACGTTCCGAAACTTCGACCACTTCCTGAAGGTCTACTGGGCCGTCCAGTCGATGCTGAAGGGCCGCGCCGACATCCACGCGCTCGTCGTGGGCCTGGCCCGTGACCTGGCGGCGCAGAACGTCCGGTACGCCGAGGTGACCGTGACGCCGTACAACCACGTGCTGGACGGCTTGTCCGCGGACGAGGTGTTCGCCGGCCTCGCCTCCGGCCGTGCAGAGGCCTTGTCGTCGGGCGTTGATTTGGCCTGGTGCTTCGACATTCCCGGTGAGAAGGGCCTGGCGGCCGCGCGGGAAACCTTGGCGTTCGCGCTCACCGAACGTCCAGAAGGCCTGGTCTCGTTCGGGCTCGCCGGTCCCGAGGCCGGCGTCGGCCGGGCCCAGTTCGCGCCTTTCTTCGACGCCGCAAGGGAAGCGGGTCTGCACGGCGTGCCGCACGCGGGGGAGACCACCGGCCCGGAGACGATCTGGTCCGCGTTGCGCGACCTGAAGGCCGAGCGGATCGGGCACGGCACGAGCTGCGTCCAGGATCCCGCGCTGGTCGAACACCTCGCGTTGAAAGGGATTCCGCTGGAGGTGTGCCCGACGTCGAACGTCCGCACCCGGCAGGTCGCGTCGATCGCGGACCATCCGGTGCGGCAGATGCTCGACGCCGGAATCGTCGTCACGCTGAACACCGACGACCCGCCGTTCTTCGGCGCCACGCTGGAAGGCGAGTACCTGGCCGTGGCCTCGACGCTGGCGCTGAGTCACGCGGAAGTGGCGCGGCTGGCTGAAAACGCCGTGCTGGCCTCGTTCCTGCCCAACGCGCGCAAGACGGTGCTGCTGGAAGAGATCTCCGCGGTGCTCGCCGCGGTGTGAGTGTTGAACGCGACGTACCACAGGACCTCGTGCGACCCAGGTCGTGCGCCTATCGGCGGCAACGGTTTCACCTGTTTGTCACCGAGTTCAGGTGAAGATCTTGCCTGCTGGGCGCACTTTCACGGTTCCGCCGGGGTGGACGGCGTTGCTGAGGATCCGGTTGTGCCTGGCGATGATCTGCTCGGCGGTGAGCCCGGCTTCGGGGTCCGGCACCGTCGAGTGCCCGTCCTCGACCAGGATCACGTCGAACCCGCGGCTGACGGCCGCCCGCACGGTCGCGTCGACGCAGTAGTCGGTGCCGACGCCGGTGAGGACGATGGTGCCGGCGTCTTCGAGGGCTTGGTGCAGACCGCTCTCGTAGAAGCCGTCGGTCGCGGTCTTCCGGATGACCGTGTCCTCTGGCCGCAGCCTGAGGCGCCGGGAGAGTTCCGTGCCCGGTGCGCCCGGTTCGAACATCGGGCCGCCGACCTGCTGCAGCGCGATGACCTGCACGCCGTTCGTGCGCGCCCGGTCCGCGAGCTCGGCGATCCGGTCCGCCAGCTCCGGCCCCTGCCACACCACCGGGATCAGCACTTCCTGCATGTCGACGATCAGCAACGCCGTCTTCATGCCTTCCACGCTAGCGCTTTCCCCGTTTCGCGGCGCAGTCCGTTCCGGTTCGGGCAGGATGGCGCTGGGAACAACATCGACATTGGGGGTTCGATGAAGAGAACTGTTGTTGTCCTCACGGCTGTTTTGGCCGCACTGGGGATCGCTCCGACCGCTCACGCCGCCCGCCCGGCTTCCCTCGTGCTGCTGGGCGACTCCTACGCGTCCGGTACGGGAGCCGGCGCCTATCAAGACGGCACCGCCGGCAACTGCTGGCGCAGCAACAACTCCTACGGCGAACAGGTGGCCGCCCGCCTGCGCGCCCAGGGCAGGCTCAGGTCGTTGACGAACGTCACCTGCAGCGGCGCCGCCACCGCCGACCTGTCCCGCCCGTTCAAGGACCGCCCGGCGCAGCTCGACTCGCTGAGGCGCGACACCGACGTGGTGCTGCTCTCCATCGGCACCAACGACATCGACTACGCGGACTACGGCGGCACGTGCATCCAGGCCGACTGCGCCGGCGCACCCACCGAGGCGATCCTGGCGAAGCTGCCTGCCATGGGCCGCAACGTTTCCGCGCTGCTCACCGAAATCCGCAAGCGCAGCCCGTACGCGCGGGTGATCCTGGTCGGCTACGGCCGTCAGGTGTCCACTTCGGACAACCCTCCCGGCGCGACGCTCGACCCGGTCTGCGGCGACGGCATCCTCACCGCCGCGGAACGACGTGAGGGCAACAAGGTCGCGGACGGCCTCGACGCCACGCTGCGCTCCACCGCTGCGCACAAGGGCGTGGTCTTCGCCAGCCCGTTCGCCTATCCGGACAGGTTCGACGGTCATGCCCTCTGCGAGGCGGGCACGCCGTACCTGCGCGGGTTCGACGCGCTGGCGCCCGGTCAGGAGGGGCCGGAAGCCGTGTTCCACCCGAACCAGCAGGGTCAGGCCGCGCTGGCCACGCTCGTCCGGGTCTGAGCTCGCCCGGCGGAACGCTCTACAAAGGATCGAGGTAGAGCGTTCCGCCTGCCCGCAGCACCATTTTCGTCAGCACGTCGTTGGCTTCCACCATGGGCCGCGCTGTTTCTTGGTCTGACGCATACCTCAGCGCGGCGACGAGGAACACGAGCTCTCCGGCCGGCAGCTCGAGCGCGCTGATCCGTTCCGGCCGCAGTGGATAGGCGAGGACGAGCCCGAAGTCGCTGTACAGGTCTTCGTCCTCGGTCTCCAGATGCCGCAGCACTTCCTCGACCGCGTGATCGGGCACGAACAGGTTGCACCACGGATGCGGAGACTCCCGGAGACCGGCTTCCCGGAGCACTGGTTCGCTTGCCGCGAGCCGATTCACGAAGTCCCAGTAGCTGGTGACGTGCGTGTCGGCGTCGTCGAACTCGAGGCCGTCGAGACTCGCACCAGAATGGCTGACAGCTTCGAGCTCGCGGACCCGCCGCCCGTCGCGGACCTTGAGCTGGCCCTCCAGGTAGTCGAACGAGCCGGCGTCGATGAGCAGGCGCTGGTCCGCGACGAGTTGCGCGACCGAGCTGTAGCGGAGCCGGTGCCACTGCACGGTTTCGGGCGCGGGCACCAACCTCAGGGTGGCTCGTATGATGATCCCGTTGCGCCCGCGCCCGGCCAGCACGGGGTGGGCGGGGCCGCAGCTGACGAGCTCTCCGGACGGCGTGAGGACGTCGAGCGCGAGCACGTTGTCGGTCTGCGCGCCGAAGTGCTGGCTCGCGCCGCCCAGCCCGCCGACCGAGAGCGTGCCGCCCACGGTGAGTTCGAGGTAGTCGGTGAGCACGGGCGGGGTGAGGCCGCGGGGGAGCGTGGCGCGCAACACGTCGCTCCACTTCGCGCCCGCGTCGACGACCACGCGGTCGGAGCGGACCTCGTGGATCGTGTCGAGCCCGGTCATGTCGACCACCACGCCGTTCAACGCCTGCGCCTGGCCGTCCAGCGAGTGCCCGGCACCGCGCGGCACGACCAGCGCGTTCTCCCGGAGCACCGCGCTGATCTCGGCGATGCCGGACCGGCGCAGCACCGCGGCGGGGCGGTGGTGGACCAGGCCGCCGTAGTCGCGGGCGGCCTGGTGGAGGGTGGCCTCGTCGGTGTGGAGCATGAGCCCACCGTGCCAGAGGAATGATCCGTACTGCCGATGGACACCGCCGCGTCGGACGAGGATCGTGCAGCTTGTGGAGCAGGTCGTCGAAGTGACCGACTTGGACGCGGCACACGAGGTCCTCAGCGCGGCGTACAGCCGGATACGCATCGACGGTGGGCGCGATCGGTCGCTGATGAGGATGACCTCGCGAATGCTCGGGCGTGTCCGGTTCGACCGGATCAGCGGCCACATCGGGCTCGAGGCGACCGGGGAGCCGCTGGGCAACTACGTGTTCGGATACCTGGAGTCCGGGTGGATCCGGCACAGTTCGGACGGTGAGGACCGGTTGTCGCGATCGGGCGACGTGTTCCTCAGCGCGCCGCCGGACCGGCCGTTCGGTGCGGCGATCGACGACCCCGAGGTGTCGATGGTCGTGCTGAGCCAGGAGGTGCTCGACGAGATCGCCGACGGGGTGAGCTTCGCCGGCTGCCGTCCTCTCTCGCCTCAGGCTGCTGCCGCGTGGCGATCCACGTGCGTGCACCTGCGCGATGAGGTGCTACCGGTGTTCGCTGGCTCGCCGCTCGTGGTGGCCAACGCGACCCGTCTGCTCGTGGCCACGACACTGGCTGCATTTCCTACCAACGCGCTCAACGAGTCCGTTGCGGATCGGCGTGATGCGCATCCTCTGACCGTGCGGCGTGCGGTCGCGTACATCGAGGACAACGCCGCTGACGACATCACCGCCGCGGACATCGCACACGCCGCACGAGTGTCCATCCGTGCGATACAGCTGGCGTTCCGCCGTCACCTGGACATGACGCCGATGGCGTACCTCCGACGCGTACGCCTCTCGTGTGCCGATGCCGACCTGCGCGCCGCGAACGGTTCCGTCACGGCCATCGCCGCCCGTTGGGGCTACGCCCGTCCGAGTGTCTTCGCCGCCCACTACCGCTCCGCCTACGGGGTGTCGCCCTCGCAGACCCTGCGGTCAGGCTGAGGACGCTTCGCTTTCGCGGCCGGTGTCTTCGTTTCCGCTGCTATCGCGTGCGTTCCGGGTGCGCTGAAGTGGTGCGATGAGCGCCTGTGAGACCAGCCCGTTCGCCGTGCGGACGAAGCGCACGGGTACCCAGTTCGTGGCCACCTGCCGCGGCGAGATGGACGTGACGACGTGCGACCTGTTCTTCGCCGCCGTCCTGCCCGGCATCACCGACACCGCCACCAGCCGCGTGTCGATCGACCTGGCCGACGTGACGTTCCTGTCCGCGAGTGGCCTGCGCAGCCTCCTGCTCCTGCTGTGCGCCGCGCACTACAACGGCAAGTCGTTCGACCTGCACCGCACCCAGCCCCAGGTCCGCCGCGTGCTGGACCTGTTCGGTTTCACCACCTTCAAAGCGGGCCTTGTGTGGGAGGCAACCATGTCGCGGACGAGCCGCCCTCACTAGCTTGACCAGCTATGTTGCTCCCGCTGGTGCTAGTACTCGCGCTGACCCCGCCGACGGCCGCGGTGCACGTTCCGGGCGCCGAACATCAGCAACTCGCCCGCCTGTCCGACCTCACCACCACGGGCCTGGTCGCCACCGGCCACACCGACCCGGCCGACTGGGCGGGCCTGACGAGCGCGGCCCTGCCCGTACCCGCCGCCGTCCCCGGCATCCAGATCGACGGCTACTTCCCGGACACCTCCTCGTCGAACTCGAACAACGGCTGGGCGCACGACTCCCAGTTCGTGCTGCGCCTGCCCGACCGCTGGAACGGCGGCCTCGTCGTCACCGGCGCCCCCGGCGTGCGCGAGCAGTACGCCAACGACCGCGCCATCTCCGACTGGGTCCTGTCCCGCGGCTACGCCTTCGCCGCCACCGACAAGGGCAACACCGGCGCGCGGTTCTACCGCGACGGCCGCGCGATGGAGGAGTGGAACCGCCGCTTCACCGAACTCACCGTCGCCGCTCGTGCAGCTGTTCTCAGTCGTTACGGCCACTTTCCGCGCCGGACCATCGCCACCGGCATCTCCAACGGTGGCTACCTGGTGCGCTGGCAACTCGAGAACCGCGCCCACCTCTACGACGGCGGCGTCGACTGGGAGGGGACACTGTGGACGGTCGACGGCCCCAACCCGCTGACCTTCCTGCCTCCCGTCCTGCGTTCGTATCCTGCTTATGCAGCAGGTAGTTCCGACGCCCATGAAGCGATGGTCGCGGCTGGTTTTCCCGCCGGCACGGAATTCCTGTGGGACTACCACTACCGCTACTACTGGGACCTGACGCAGCGCATCTACCGCGAGGAGTTCGACCCGGGGTTCGACGGCACCTTGGAAGCCGGCGTCCCGTTCTGCTCGTCGGGAACACCTTCGTGCGACGCGGACTACTCCTACGCCGCGCGACGCCGCATCGCCGGCCCCGCGGTCTCTCGTGTCGCGTTGACGGGCAAGCTCAAGCGCCCGCTGCTGACCGTGCACGGCACCTACGACGTACTCCTGCCCATCAGTCAGGACTCCGACGTGTACGCGGCCATGACCCCCGGCCGCCTGCACCGCTACTACCGCGTCGAGCAGGGCACGCACGTGGACGGCCTGGTGGACGCCTACCCGGACCGGCTGCGTCCACTGGCGCCGTGCCACCGCGCGGCCTTCGTCGCCCTGGAACGCTGGCTCGACGGCGTGACGCCACCACCGTCCGCCACCCTGGCCCGGCCCGCGGACGTGGCCACCTGCCCGCTGCCGGCCAGCTGAGGGCTGTTTTCGAATCAGCCCCCGGTGTCAGGATTCGCGATGTCCACTGTGGAGCTGTTCGGCAATACTCGAAGACATTTTGCGTGAGCCGTCCTCGAATTCGGCCAACTCTCCATTGTGGATGCACGTTGCGTGAGCATTTGCGACGAATCTAGTCCCATCGGGTGATGCGTGATTGGGGTGCGTGAAGGCCCGGGTACCTACGCCACATGGGGATGATGAGGAGAATTAACGGTATTCGCGGCGTGGCCCTGTACCGCCGTCTTCGATCATGAAAGTGACTGTCCGGAAATACGGTGGCAGTTCACTCTCGAACCTGAAACGCGTGCACAGCGTCGCCGGCGACGTGGCGCACGCCCGCGCGTCCGGCAGCCGGGTCGTGGTCGTGGTCTCCGCGATGGGTGACACGACCGACGCCCTGCTCGGTCTCGTCGACGAGGTCACGCCCACACCGCCTGCTCGTGAGGTCGACACGTTGCTCGCGACCGGGGAACGGCAGTCGGCGGCGTTGCTCGCGATGGCGTTGCAGGACATGGGTGTACCTGCGGTTTCTCTGGATGGGGCGCAGGCGGGCATCGGTGTTGTCGGTGATCACCGCGCCGGGGTGATCGAGGAGCTCGACACCGCGCGGATCGCCGAGCAGCTGACCAGGAACGCCGTCGTCGTGGTCGCCGGGTTCCACGGCACCAACGACACCGGTGACGTCGTCACGCTCGGGCGAGGTGGTTCCGACACCACCGCCGTGGCCGTCGCCGCCGCGCTCGCAGCGGACAGGTGCGAGATCTTCACCGACGTTGCGGGAATTTGCACTGCCGATCCACGAGTGGTCCCGCGTGCGCGCGTACTACAGGTCGTCACCGCCGCTGAAATGGCGGAAATGGCGTTCGCCGGCGCTGGAGTAGTTCATCCCAGAGCAGTGGAACTGGCTGCTCTGTATGAATTGGACGTGCACGTCGGCAGTTCACTGGACAACCGCATCGGAACCGTCGTGCGGGGAGGGCGGATGAAACAACTCGAAACCAGAAATGTCGTCACCGCCGTGGTTCACGACGAGAGCTCGGTGCTGTTCCACGTCAACTCGCCGGGCGGTGACGGGTTGTGCACCGTGCTCGACGAACTGTCGGCGAGCTCAGCCGCGGCGGACATGCTGACCATGTCGGACCAGGCGGTGTCGTTCACCGTCGGCGCCGACGCGGCGGACGGGCTGCGCGAGGCGTTGACGCGGGCGGGTCTGCACGTGCGGGCCGAACCCGCCACCGGCAAGGTGTCGATCGTCGGCACCGGGCTGTCGAGCAGGCCCGATGTCACGTCCCGGCTGTCGCGCTGTCTCCGGGAGGCAGGCGTCGCCGTCACCCACGCCTGGGCGTCACAAGCGCGCGCTTCGGTGATCGTGCCGCGTGACCGGACCGCGGACGCGGTGAACATCGTCCACGACGAGTTCGGACTGGAGGTGAGCACGTGAACTTCGAAGAGCTGGCCGAGGAGTTCGGCACGCCGTTGTTCGTCTACGACACCGCCGAGCTGCACCGGGTCCACCAGCGGCTGCGCGGGGAACTGCCGGACAGCGTCGACGTCCTGTACTCGCTCAAGGCCAACCCGAACGTCTCGGTGTGCGCGTACCTGCGTTCGCTCGGCGTCGGGGCGGAGGTGTCGTCGCACGCCGAGCTGGCCACCGCGCTGAAGGCGGGCGTGCGACCAGAGGACATCATCTTCCTGGGGCCGGGCAAGGACATCACCGAACTCCAGGCGTGCGTCGACGCGGGCATCCACGCCGTCGTCTGCGAGTCGGTCGAGGAACTGCACCAGCTCGACGACATCGCCGGTCCGCGCGCCATGATCCGGATCAACCCGTCGTTCGGCGCCAAGGGCTCCGGTCTCACGATGGGCGGCAAGCCCAGGCAGTTCGGCATCGACCAGGAGGCGGTCGGCAAGATCGACCTCACCACCACGCGGATCATCGGCGTGCACGCCTACATGGGCACCAGGTTCCTGGACCACGACGACATCGTGCGCAACACCGCGGAAATCCTCGCCATGGCAGAAGAAGTCGCGGGCGCGTTGGGGATTCCACTGGAAACGGTGGACTTCGGCGGCGGACTCGGGGTCGCGTACTTCGACAACGAGACCGACCTCGACCTCAGCGCCCTGGGTGCGGGACTGCGCGAGGTGATCGAGCCGTTCACCCGCAGGCACCCGGAAACGCGCCTGATCATGGAACTCGGCCGCTACCTCACCGCCACCGCCGGCACGTACGTCGTGCGGGCGCGGTACGTGAAGCAGTCGCGTGGTGACTGGTTCGTCGTGGCGGACGGCGGCACGAACCACCACATGGCCGCGGTCGGCATCGGCAGCTTCGTGAAGCGGAACTTCCCGGTGCGCCACCTGACCAACGACGGCTCGCGCCGGCAGTACACCGTCACGGGCCCGCTGTGCACGCCGAACGACGTGATCGCCAAGAAGGTCGAGCTGCCCGAGGTGCGGCCCGGTGACCTGCTCGCCGTCGGACGTTCCGGCGCGTACGGCCCGACCGCCTCGCCGGGCCTGTTCCTCAGCCACGGCTACCCGGCCGAGGTGATCGTCCACAACGGACAAGCGCACCTGGTCCGGCAGCGCGACACCGTGCAGGACTTGCTGGCGCGGCAGACGCTGGTGGACTTCCGGTGATCGGCATCGACGTGCTCGACCGCACCGAGCTGGACCGGCTGCTGAGCAGGCGCTGGTTCCTCGACCACATCTACGCGCCGGAGGAGCTCGCTTACGCGCAGAACCTCGGCCCGGAACGCCGCCGGGAGTTCCTCGCCGGCCGGTTCGCCGCGAAGGAGGCCGTGCTCAAGTCGTTGGGCACCGGGATGTTGCGCGGAATCGCGCCACGTGACATCCGGATCGGCCGGGCCGGCAGCGGGGCACCGGAGGTGGAGCTGCGGGGCAGTGCCGAGTGCGCCATGAAAGTGCGGACATCCATCACTCACAAGGCGAACGTGGTCGCAGCGGTTGCGATCAGCCAGAGGGAGGAGACCATGACCACCGCCTCGTTGCGCGTGCGCATCGGCGGAGAGGAAGGCCACTACGGTGGCGGGCTCGTCGACGGCGCGCGCGTGCTGAAGCTCTTCGGCGACGTGCTGACCGAGATCACCGTCCGCACCGACGGCGACGAGGGCCTGCTGTCCGAGTACACCGAGGTGAAGTTCCACGCACCGGTGCGGCCGGGGGACTTCATCGAGGCCCGCGGCTCGGTGGTGCGGGAGACGCGGTTGCGCCGGGTCGTGGAACTGACGGCGCACAAGGTGATCGCGGCACGGCCGGACAAGGCCGAGACCGCCGCGGAGGTGCTGGCGGAACCGGAACTGGTGTGCACGGCCACCGCGACGACGGTGGTGCCGAGGGAGGGAAGCTGATGTTGCACGAGCTCCTCGACCGAGCCGCCGCGGAACGGCCCGACGCGCCCGCGATCACTTCCGGAGGAAGGCGGGTGACCTACCGCGAGCTGGCCGAGCTGAGTCTGCGGATGGCGGACGCCCTCTCCGGACGTGGTGTGCGGCGTGGTGAACGGGTGCTGTTGCGCTCTGCCGACGGACTGGCCGTCGCGGCGGCCTGCTACGCCGTGTCGCGGACTGGCGCGGCCTTCAGCGTGCTGCACGAGGAGGTGCGCGGGGAGCCTTTGCGGCACGTCGTCGGCGACTGCGAACCGGTGCTGCTCGTCGGTGACGACGATAGCGACCCCGAGGCCGTCAGGTTCGAGCACATCGCCGCCCTGTCCGAATCATCACATGCGGCACCGACAGATCCCTGCCCCGCCCTGGAAGTCGACCCGGCCTGCCTGATCTACACCTCGGGCACCACATCGCTGCCCAAGGCGGTGGTCAGCACTCACCAGCAGATGCTGTGGGCGATCGGCGCCATCCAGCAATGTCTGAACTACCAACCGGACGACGTCATCTACTGCCCCCTGCCGCTGTCCTTCGACTACGGGCTCTACCAGGTCTTCCTGGCCACCAACGCCAGAGCGCACCTCTGGCTCGGCACCCCGGCCGAAAGCGGTCCGCCGCTGCTGAAGAACCTCGCCGAGGCCAAGGCGACCGTGCTGCCCGGCGTACCACCGGTGTCGGACCGCCTCGCGTGGCTGCTGCAGCGCGGCGGCGACCTGCCGCACCTGCGGCTGCTCACCAACACCGGCGCCGCCCTGTCCGAGAAGACCACCGAGAAACTGCGCCGGCATCTGCCGAACCTCAGGATCGCGCTGATGTACGGCCTGACCGAGTGCAAGCGCACCGCGATCATGCCCCCGGACGGCGACCTCGACAAGCCCGGCGCGTGCGGGCTTCCGTTGCCCGGCACCGAGGTTTTCGTGATCGACGACGAGGGAAACCGGGTACCACCGGGGGAGATCGGGCAGTTCGTCGTCCGCGGCCCGCACGTCATGGCCGGCTACTGGCGCAGGCCGGAGCTCACCGCAGAACGTTTCTACCGCAAGGACGGTCTCTTTCCGGAACTGCGCACCGGTGACTACGGGCGCATGGACGAGGACGGCTACCTGTACTTCAGCGGGCGGCGGGACGACATCTACAAGGAGCGCGGCTTCCGGGTCAGCGCCACCGAGGTGGAGGCCGCCGCGAACCGCGTCCAGGAGGTCGAGAAGGCCGCGGTGCTGCCGCCGACCGAGGACCGCAAGGCCGTGCTCGCCGCAGTCACCGGCATCAGCGCCGAGGAAGTGCTCGAGAAGATGCGCGAGCACATCGAACCGTTCAAGATCCCGCGCCGGTGCGTGCGGTTGGAGTCGTTGCCCACCAACAACAACGGCAAGATCGACCGACGTGAACTGGCCACCATCATCGAGGGGAGTGAGTGATGGAACGCGAAGAAGTTGTCACCGCACTGGAGAAGGCGCTCACGGAGGTGCTCGACCAGCCGGTCCATGACCTCAAGGGTGACACGCGGCTGTTCGAGGACCTGCACCTGGACTCGACCACCGCGCTGGAGACGTTGATGGCGCTGGAGGACACCATCGGGCTGGAGGTCGACCCCGAGGAGCTGGACGCCGACGACTTCGAGACGGTGGACAAGTTCACCGACTTCGTCCTCAAGGCCAAGGCATGAATGTCTTCACCGCGCTCGAGTCCAACGTGCGCAGCTACTGCCGCGGCTGGCCCGCCGTGTTCGACAAGGCCAGGGGCAGTCGCATCGCCGACGAGAACGGGAAGTCCTATCTGGACTTCTTCGCCGGTGCGGGCACGCTGAACTACGGGCACAACAACCCGATTCTCAAAGAGGAGCTGCTCGCCTACCTCGGCGGTGACGGCGTCACGCACGGGCTCGACATGGCCACCACGGCCAAGCGCGCCTTCCTCGAAACGATCAACGAGAAGCTGCTGGCACCACGCGGTCTCGCCTACAAGGTGATGTTCCCCGGCCCGACCGGCAGCAACGCGGTCGAGGCTGCGCTCAAGCTCGCCCGCAAGGTCACCGGCAGGCAGACGATCGTGTCGTTCACGAACTCGTTCCACGGCATGTCGCTCGGCTCGCTCGCGGTCACCGGCAACGGCGCCAAGCGCGCGGGTGCCGGAGTGCCGCTGACGAACTCGATGCCGATGCCGTTCGACCGCTACCTCGACGAGAACGAACCCGACTTCCAGTGGTTCGAGCAGATGGTGCTCGACGAGGGTTCCGGACTCGACCACCCGGCAGGCGTGATCGTCGAGACCGTGCAGGGCGAAGGCGGTGTCAACGTCGCGCGCAAGGAGTGGTTGCAGGGCCTCGCGAACGTCTGCCGTGAGAACGACATCCCGTTGATCGTGGACGACATCCAGATGGGCTGCGGCCGCACCGGCGCGTTCTTCTCGTTCGAGGACGCGGGCATCACGCCGGACATCGTCACGGTCAGCAAGTCCATCAGCGGTTACGGGCTTCCGCTCGCGCTCACCCTGTTCCGGCCGGAGTACGACGTCTGGGAACCGGGTGAGCACAACGGCACGTTCCGCGGCAACAACCCGGCGTTCGTCACGGCGACCGCCGCGCTCAACACCTACTGGTCCGACGACGTGCTGGAAAAGCAGACCCGCTCGCACGGCGAACGCGTCGAAACAGCGCTGAAGCACATCTGCGTCGAGCACGACGCCCGCACCCGCGGCCGGGGACTGGTGCAGGGCCTGGAGTTCGCGGAACCGGACCGCGCGGGCCAGGTGGCGCGCACGGCGTTCCGAAAAGGACTGCTCATCGAGACGGCGGGTCCGCAGGACCAGGTCGTGAAGCTGCTGCCGCCGCTCACCACCACCGCCGAGGAACTGGACGAGGGACTGGACATTCTGCGCAGCGCCGTGGAGGAAACGGAGGAAGCATGATCGTTCGATCGTTCGAGGAGATAGAGGACACCGACCGGCACGTGAAGGCGGCCTCCGGCACGTGGGAGAGCAAGCGCATCGTGCTGGCCAAGGAAGGCGTCGGCTTCTCGCTGCACGAGACCACCGTGTACGCGGGCACGGAAACGACCATGTGGTACGCCAACCACATCGAGGCCGTGCTGTGCACCGAGGGTGAAACCGAGCTGACCAACGAGGAAACCGGCGAGAAGCACCTCATCAAGCCGGGCACCATGTACCTGCTCGACGGCCACGAGCGGCACACGCTGCGGCCGCGCGTCGACTCCAAGTTCGTCTGCGTCTTCAACCCTCCGGTCACCGGCAGGGAGGACCACGACGAGAACGGCGCCTACCCGCTGGAGGAGTCATGACCCAGACGATCACCTTCCGCGAACCGACTCCCGCGGACGGGCTCGCGGTGTGGGAGATGGTGAAGGAACAGCCGAAGCTCGACCTCAACAGCGCGTACCTGTACGTGTTGTGGTTCCGCGACTTCGCTGACTGCTCGGCGGTCGCGGTGGCGGACGACGAGGTGATCGGGTTCGTGATGGGCTACCGCAGGCCCTCCGCGCCGGACACGCTCTTCGTGTGGCAGGAGGCGGTGCAGGCCCGGCACGGCGTCCCCGACCTCGGCATCGACCTGTTCGACCACGTCGTGCGGCAGCAGATCGACAAGGGCGTGAAGTACGTCGAGGCGACGGTGTCGAAGGACAACCTGCCGATCATCCTGGTGCTCAAGAAGGTCGCCAAGAAGCACGGCGTGCCGATCGAGAAGCAGGACGTGCTGTTCGGCGCGGACCACTTCCCAGGTGAGCACCACGACGAGGTGCTGTACCGGTTCGGGCCGCTCGAGTGACCACAACGCGAACCCGCACGACAGCACGGGCGTGGTGGGTGGTCGCCGCCACCGCCGTGGTCATCATGACCGCGGGCGCGACCACCACCATGTCCGGGCGGCTCGTCGCCCCGCTGCACGACGAGTTCGGCTGGACGCACGGCGCCATCGGTGTCGCGGTGTCGTTGAACATGGTGCTGTACGGCGTCACTTCGCCGTTCGCCGTGGCGTGGATGGACCGGTTCGGCATCCGCCCCGTGGTGCTGCCCGCGCTGCTGCTGATCGCCGTCGGCACCGCAGGCACCGCCTTCATGGCCGACACGTGGCAGTTCACGTTGCTGTGGGGCCTGTGCGTCGGCCTGGGCACCGGCTCGTTGTCGATGGTGTTCGCGGCGCTGATCGCCGGCCGCTGGTTCACCGAACGTCGCGGCCTGGTCACCGGCCTGCTCACCGCGTCGAGCGTGCTGGGCCAGTTCGCGTTTCTGCCCGCGCTGTCGTGGCTGGCCGACCACCAGGGCTGGCGCGCGCCGATGATCGTGCTGGCCGCTGCCGCCGCGGTGGCCGCGTTGTGCGCGTTGGCTCTGCTGCGCGACCATCCGCCCGGGGTGCACCCGGAACCAGTGCCCGGCGCGCTGACCCGCGCGGTCCGGGTGCTGTTCGCGGCCGGCCGCACGCTGCCGTTCTGGTTGCTGGCCGGCATGTTCGCGATCTGCGGAGCCACCACGAACGGTCTCATGTGGAGTCACTTCACCCCGGCCGCGCACGACCACGGCATGGCGCTGACCACCGCGTCGTCACTGCTGGCGCTCATCGGGTTCTTCAACGTCGCCGGCACCGTGAGCGCGGGCTGGCTGATCGACAACGTCGACCCGCGCCTGGTGCTGTCGGTGTGCTTCGGCCTGCGCGCGGGCACGCTGTTCCTGTTGCCCGTGCTGCTCACCTCGCACGTCTCGGTGCCGCTGGTGGCGTTCGTGGTGGCGTTCGGCGTGCTCGACGTGGCCACGGTGCCGCCGACGATCGCGATCTGCCGCGAGTTCTACGGCGAGGACGGCGCGATCGTGTTCGGCTGGGTCAACGGCGCGCACCAGATCGGCGCGGGGCTGATGGCCGTGTCCGGTGCTGTCGTGCGTGACTCCTCCGGCAGCTACGACCCGGTCTGGATCGGTGCCGGAGTCCTCTGCGTGGTCGCGGCGGTCGTGTCGCGCCGCATTGGTTCCTCCACCACGTCCCAGCGCACCTGAGCATCAAGCCGTTCAGGGTGCAGGACAAAGCCCGGCCGGATGGATCATCCGGCCGGGCTCTGGTGTGTCCGCACGTGCCGCTGGCGGTCCAGCGGCCGGCATTGGACCCTAGGCGGGGACGATGTTCTCCGCCTGCGGGCCCTTCTGGCCCTGCGTGATGTCGAAGGAGACCTTCTGGCCTTCCTGGAGCTCGCGGTAGCCCTGGGCGGCGATGTTCGAGTAGTGGGCGAAGACGTCAGCGCCGCCGCCGTCCTGCTCGATAAAGCCGAAGCCCTTTTCCGAGTTGAACCACTTGACGGTTCCGGTGGCCATGGTGCACTCCAAGCATCAACGTGGCACCCGCACTGCGCGGGGGCCGGGTGTCCGCCATGGTCGGAGGTGCCGCACAACAACCGCCCGTGACATGTGATCTTGGGCGAACGAGCACTTCTAAAACCATGACAGATTGCATCACGCTACACCGGCCGGTTTCGCGACCGACACCGTGCCCACCCTAAGTGGAGCGGAACGTCACCACGGTGTCCCGCCAATGCTCGCAGACCCGCTGTCGACGACGATCAGTTTGTCACCCGAGTAGTCGTCCACGTCGGGGCCCAGCCACGACTCACCCGGCCGAGCACGATGGAACCTGAATGTGCCGTTCGTGCTGTTCGCGCTCACAATGCACCGCACCGCGACAGGCTCAGGCAGCGCACGGACGAGCCGCACGACCTCCAGGGCGAGGCCCAGCCCGTGGCGCAGCATCACCACCTGGCCCGCCTCACTGATCACCGGCTCGTCCTCCAGCGATCCGACCTCGACGGGCACCACGTCGCAGGTGGAAGCTGCTCGTGGCGCACTCCCACGCGGTCAGATCCGGTGCGCCCGAGCGGGGCGCCGGGACACGGGCGGCATGCCGGGCGAAGGCCAGCGCCGGGCCGTGCCGGACGATGCCTTCGGCAACCAGCTCACGCAGTTCCGGTGCCAGCTCTGCCGCCGGCACCGCGCGCGCCGGCCCCAGAGCTTCGATCGCCACCTCGTTCATCCGGATGTTGAGCACGGACCAGACCCTGTCAGAACCAGGCCGACGGGCGGGCCCGAATGGCGTGGCCGCCCGTCCTCTGCCGTGTTCCAATCCAGCGCGTGGCCACCATCGAGTACGTCCTGGGCGACATCACCGAGCAGCACGTCGACGTGATCGTCAACGCCGCCAACTCCTCGCTGCTCGGCGGCGGTGGCGTGGACGGCGCGATCCACCGCAAGGGCGGCCCGGAAATCCTCGCCGAGTGCCGCGAACTCCGCGCCGGCCACTACGGCGGCGGTCTCAAAACCGGCCAGGCCGTCGCCACGACCGCGGGCCGCCTGCCCGCGCGGTGGGTCGTGCACACCGTCGGCCCGGTGTGGTCGGCCTCGGAGGACCGCTCGGAACTGCTCGCCGACTGCCACCGCAACTCACTGCGGGTGGCGGCCGAACTGGGGGCCGCGTCGGTGGCGTTTCCGGCGATCTCGACCGGCATCTACCGGTGGCCGGTGGAGTCGGCGGCACAGATCGCACGGGCTGCGGTGGCGGACGCGCCGGTCGAGCTCGTCAGGTTCGTGCTCTTCGACCGAACTGCCTACGAGGCATACGCGCGCTAGCGGCATGGCCCGGTTTTGACGCCACGTCCGGCAGAGATCACGATGTCGGCGTGACACGCCGATCTTCCAGCACACCGAGCATCCGCGACGTCGCGGCGGCCGCGGGCGTCTCGTACCAGACCGTGTCACGCGTGCTGAACGACTCGCCGAGGGTGAACGCCGACACCCGCAGGCATGTGCTCGACGCGATCGGGCGGCTCGGTTATCGGCCCAGCCGGGCGGCTCGCGCGCTCGGTTCCGGGAGGTCGAGCACGGTGACGGTGATCGTCGCCAACACCACGCTGTACGGCTACGCCGCGACGTTGCAGGGCATCGAGGAGGCCGCGCGGTCCGCGGGTTTCGCGGTGGGGGTGCGGGTGGTGGAGTCGGACGGGCCGGTCGACGTCCAGCACGCCGTCGAGCACGTGAGTGATCCCGACGCGGGCGGAGTCGTGGTGATCGCGTACGACACGGCCGGTGCCGAGGTGCTGCGCGCGCTGCCCGCGAAGGTTCCCGCCGTGGCCGCGACGGAAGCCGGTGGGCTCGCCGGTGTCACGCGTTCGATGGTGTTCCTGGACGAGCGTCAGGCGGCTGTCGACGCGACGAGGCACCTTCTCGATCTGGGGCATCGCACGGTGCACCACGTCGCGATCCCGTCGGAGAGCGGCACGAGCGCCCGGCAGTCGGGGTGGCGTGCCGCGCTCGAGGCGGCCGGTGCGGCCGTGCCCGACGTGCTGGCGGCGGGATGGGACGTCCGGTCGGCCTACCAGGCGGGGGCGCGGCTGGCTGCCGACCAGGACGTGACGGCGGTGTTGTGCGGCAACGACGACACGGCGCTGGCAGTGCGTCGCGCGCTCTACGACGCGGGCCGGGACGTGCCGGGAGACGTGAGCATCATCGGCTTCGACGACGTGCCCGGCGCCGCTTACTGGACGCCGGCGCTCACGACCGTGCGGATGGACTTCACCGCGCTGGGGCGAGCGTGCCTGGCCGCGATCGCGGCCGAACTGGCGGGGGAGCCCCGGCAGGTGATCGCGCTCGCGCCGCCGTCGCTCGTGATCCGCGAGTCCACCGGGCGACCCCCGGCGTAACAACTGCGTAACGCAGTCTTTCCCCACAGCTATGTTAGCGCTCACACTGTGCCGACGATGTGACCGGTCACACAGACGCTGACCAGTGGGAATGAGGCGCGCGTGAGCTCGATCGAATCCGCTACCGACGTGGCGTGGGGCCATTCCGCGCTGGAGCTCGTGGTGGACGTGTCGCCGGACGGGCCGGTCGGTATCCGCTCGCTGTCCGCCGTTTCCGGCCACGTCGATCGTCCTCGGGCTGTGCAGCCGTTGGTCGAGGTGCTGGTCGCGGGGGAGGGGCGCGCGAGGGTCTCGCACAGGTTCTCCGAGACCGCTGTCGGCACGCGCATGGTCTTCGCCGGTTCCTCCCGCGGCACCGACGGCAAGTGGAGCGAACTGCACATCGACCTGCGGGACGAGCGCACCGGTCTGATGGCGCGCACGACGTTCCGTTCGGTCGACGGGGTCGCCGCCTGCCAGGTCACCACCACGGTGACCAACCACGGCCAGGAGTCGTTGGTGCTGCAGGGATTGACGTCGTTCGCAGCGGGTTTCACAGCGCAGGTCGAGGACGTCGACGTGCTGCGGGCCGACAGCGAATGGCTCGGTGAGGGCCGGTGGGTCCGGCACCCGCTGCGCGACGCTGCCCTGCCCGATCTCAACCTCGGGCTGCACGGACAGGACGGCCGCGGCCGGGCCGCCGTGGTCAGCACCGGCACGTGGTCGACGGGCACGGTTCTGCCGACCGGTGGTCTCGTGGACCGGCGGACCGGCCAGGCGTGGCTGTGGCAGGTCGAGCACAACGGGGCCTGGCGCTGGGAGGTGGCCGAGCGGTTGGACGGCCCGTACGTCGCGCTGCTCGGGCCGACCGACATCGACCACCAGTGGCAGCACCGCCTGCTGCCCGGCGAGTCGTTCACCTCCGTGCCGGTGTCCGTGGCGGTGTCCGAGTCCGGTGTGGACGGTGCGGTTGCCGCGCTCACCGCGCACCGCCGCGAGATCGTGCGCCCGCACCCCGACCGGGCCGCGCTGCCGGTGGTGTTCAACGACTACATGAACACGTTGATGGGCGATCCCACCACGGAGAAGCTGCTGCCGTTGATCGACGCGGCCGCTGAGGCCGGTGCGGAGGTGTTCTGCATCGACGCGGGGTGGTACGACGACGACTCCGGCTGGTGGGACAGCGTCGGCGAGTGGCAGCCGTCCCGGACGAGGTTCCCCGGCGGGATCGAGAAGGTCATCGCGCACATCCGCGAGCGCGGCATGGTGCCCGGTCTGTGGCTCGAGCCCGAGGTGATCGGGGTGCGCAGCCCGATGGCCGATCAGCTGCCCGCCTCGGCGTTCCTGCAACGCGGCGGGGTACGGCTGGTCGAGCACGGCCGCTACCACCTGGACCTGCGCGATCCGCGGGCCGTCGCGCACCTGGACGCGGTGGTCGACCGGCTGGTCGGCGAACTGGGCGTCGGCTACTTCAAGCTCGACTACAACATCGACGCCGGCGCGGGCACCGACACCGCCGCGGACAGTGCCGGCGCGGGCCTGCTCGCGCACAACCGGGCGCACCTCGCGTGGCTCGACGCCGTCCTGGAACGGCATCCCGACCTGATCCTGGAGAACTGCGCGTCCGGTGCGATGCGCATGGACTACGCGATGTTGGCGCGGATGCAGCTGCAGTCCACCAGCGACCAGCAGGACTTCCTGCGGTACCCGCCGATCGCGGTGTCCGCGCCGATGTCGGTGCTGCCGGAGCAGTCCGCCAGCTGGGCCTACCCGCAGCCGGACATGTCCGACGAGGACATCGCGTTCACCCTCTGCACCGGCATGCTCGGCCGTCTCTACCTGTCCGGCCGGCTCGACCACATGACGGCCGGACAGCTCGCGTCCGTGCGGGCCGCGGTCCGGGTGCAGCACGAGATCCGTGCCGATCTCGCGACCTCGGTTCCGTTGTGGCCACTGGGTTTGCCCGCGTGGAGCGACCGGTGGCTGAGCCTGGCCCTGAAGTCCGGCGAGATCACCTACCTCGCCGGGTGGCAACGCGACAGCGACCAGGACAGCGTGACGTTGCCGCTGCCGCACCTGCGCGGCGCGGAGATCGATCTCGACGTGCTCTACCCACGTGATCTGCCCGAGTGGAAGTCCGTCTGGGATCTCGACGCGGGAGAGCTGACGCTGACGGCGCCGCGTGTCGCGGCCTCGGCGCGGCTGTTCCGGATCACCCCACGCACATCCCCGATTCCCTCTCCCACCGAAGGAACCGCACGATGAAGAAATGGATCAGCGTCGCCGCCGTCCTCTTTGGACTCGCCGCGTGCAGTGACCCCGGCGCGGACACCGGCGCCACCGGTGCGGTCTCCTGGCCCGACCCGACCGCGTCGCTCAGCGGTGTCAAGCTGACGATCTGGGCGGCGCAGAACAGCAACACCGTGCCGGAGCAGGTGGTGGCGGCGTTCGAGAAGGCGACCGGTGCCGACGTCAACGTCGTGACCATCCCGGACCCGTACGAGCAGGGCGTGCAGACCAAGGTCGCCACAGGTGACAAGCCGGATCTCGCGTTCTGGCAGCCCACCGCGTCGATGCTCACGGCGATCAACGCCAAGTCGAACCTCCAGCCCCTCACGGACGCGCCCTGGCTGTCGAAGCTCGCGCCGGAGCTGAAGGACATCACCGGCATCCTCGACGGCACCCGGTACGCGGCGCTGGTCACCAGCCCGGCCGTCGAGGGCGTCTACTACAACAAGGAAGTGTTCGCGGCCAACGGGATCACCGAGCTGCCGAAGAACTTCGACGACATGGTCACCGCGGCGAGGTCGCTCAAGGCCAAGGGCGTCACGCCGTTCTTCGAGATGGCCGGTGACCGCTGGGCAACCCAGTGGTGGGTGCAGGTCCAGCTCGCCGACGCCGCCAAGAACGGCCTCTGGGAGCAGATCAACACCAAGAAGGAGACCTTCGGCAGCCCGGTCGTGCTCGACGCGATCAAGAAGTACAAGTCCCTGGTCGACGAGGGACTGTTCAACTCCGACATCAAGACCGCGAAGTTCGAGGACCAGGGCGCCGCGCTGCTCGACGGCAAGGCCGCGATGGCCGTGCAGGTGAACTCGTTCTTCGGACAGCTGCAGGCGAAGTCGGACACCGCGACGCTGGACCAGAAGATCGGGTTCTTCCCGATCTCGCCGTCCGGTCACGTCGGCACGTTCATCCCGGACCAGTCCAACGCACTCGTCGCGTTCCGCACCGGTGACGCCAAGCGGGAGGCCGCGGCCAGGCAGCTGCTGGCGTACTGGACGGGGCCCGGCTACCAGGAGTTCGTCAACGCCCGCAAGACGGTCTCGTTGCAGCCCGCGGTCGCCAACCCGGCCGGCGTGCCCAAGGCCCTGCTCGACGTGCACGCGTCGCTCGGCACCGCGGTCGGCTCCATGCAGGCGCTGGCGGTCGCGAACCCCGACCTGTACATCAACCTGGCGGACATGATCGTCGGGACGATGACGCCGGAGCAGGTCGCGAAGGCGACCCAGGACCAGTTCGCCCAGCTGGCCAAGGCGGCCGGGGCACCGGGGTTCTGATGCCGGTCACCTCCGCAGCTGTGCGGGAGCGGTCGCCGGTGCGGCCGCTCCCCGTGCCGGACCCGCCGCGCCGCGGTGCCGTCCGGCGGCAGACGCACCCGATGTGGTTCCTGGCACCGGCTTTCGCGATCCTGCTCGTGTTCTTCTTCCTGCCGACGGTGTTCAACTTCGTCTACGCGTTCACCGACTGGTCCGGCTTCAAGAGCACGATCAACCCGGTCGGCTTCGACAACTTCGCCCAGCTGGCAGCGGACGGCACGCTGCTGCGGGCGGTGCGGATCACGCTCGTCTACGCGGTGCTGGTCGCGGTGTTCCAGAACCTCCTCGGCTTCGGCCTGGCGGTGCTGCTGGAACGCGACACCGCGCTGAACCGGGTGGCGCGGATCTTCTTCCTGGTGCCGGTGCTGATGTCCGCGCTCGCCGTCGGCTACATCTTCCAGGCACTGCTGAAGCCGCAGGGCAGCCTCAACCAGCTCCTGGGCATCGACTACGCGTGGCTCGGCGACACCACCTGGACGATCGTCGTGGTGGCGGTGATCCACGCGTGGAAGTGGATGGGGCTCTCGATGCTCATCTACCTGGCGGGCCTGAAGACGATTCCCGAGGACCTGCTGGAGGCGGCGCGCATCGACGGTGCCTCCCGGTTCAAGGCGTTCTGGTCGATCAGGTTCCCGCTGCTGGCGCCCGCGGTCACGTTCAACGTGGCTACCGCGCTGCTGGGCTCGATGAACGGGTTCGACATCGTGCAGGCCACCACGGGTGGCGGTCCCGCGCGGACCACCGAGATCCTCAACATCTTCATCTACCGCACGTTCGGGCAGGGCCTGTTCGCCCAGGCCACCGCGATGAGCCTGGTGCTGTTCCTGCTCGTCGCGCTGCTGGCGTTCCCGGTGATCCGGACGCTGCGCCGGCGGGAGGCGGTCCTGTGACCAAGTTCTGGACCAGGGTGCAGCCCGTCGCGGCGATCGCGCTCGTGCTCGGTGTCATCGGGATCCCGCTGTGGCTCGTGGTGGTCACGGCGGCGAAGTCGCAGGGCGAGGCGCTCAACCCGGACCTGTCGTTGCCACAACACTGGCAGCTGCTGGAGAACCTGCGCCAGGTGTGGACCGAAGGCGAGGTGCCCACGGCGTTCTTCGGCAGCCTGCTGATCGTCGTGCCGACGGTCGCGTTGCTGCTGACGTTCGGCTCGATGGCGGCATGGGTCCTGGCCCGCCGTGCGACCCGGCTGAACGCGGTGCTGTACGCGTTGGGCATCAGCGGCATCGTGCTGCCACCAGCGGTCGTCACGGTGGTGTTGCTGCTGCGTCAGCTCGGGCTCGCGGGCAGTGCGATCGGCATGATCGGTGTCTACACGGGGATCTACCTGTCCACGGTGATCTTCTTCGTCACCGGGTTCGTCCGGACCATCCCGCCGGCGCTGGAGGAGGCCGCGCAGATCGACGGCGCCGGCCCGTTCATGGTGTTCTGGCGGATCGTGCTGCCGCTGCTGCGGCCGGTGCTCGCCACCGCCACGATCCTGATCTGCCTGTACGTGTGGAACGACGTGTTCTACGCGTTCTTCGTCGTCGGTGGCCGGCTCGACACCTTGCCGCTGAACCTGTTCCGCGTGGCGAGTGCCGGTCTGTACCTGAACAACTGGCACCTGATCTTCGCCTACGTCGTGCTGATGAGCCTGCCGCTCGTCGTCGTGCTCGCCGTCGCCCAGCGAAAGATCATCTCAGGCATCACCGGCGGTGCCGTCAAGTGATCCGAAATGGAGCTCCGATGCGTATCCCTGCCTGCGCGGTCGTTGCCGCGTTAGCGTTCACAACCCTGTCCCCGGCGGCCGCCGTCGCCGCGACCGAGACCCTGCGCGTGGACCTGGCCTCGTCCACGGGCCAGTTCCGCGGCGGCGCCACCGGCATGCTCTACGGCCTGGGCGACGCCGGTGTCCCGTCCAAGGACCTGATCGCGGGCATGCGGCTGCGCAGCATCTCGCAGAAGGCGCCGGACGGGGACC
Source organism: Lentzea aerocolonigenes (assembly GCF_000955955.1). Lineage (GTDB taxonomy): Bacteria > Actinomycetota > Actinomycetes > Mycobacteriales > Pseudonocardiaceae > Lentzea > Lentzea aerocolonigenes_A. Next base: position 10,793 of record NZ_JYJG01000151.1, on the reverse strand, counting down.
AGCACCCGAACGGCGACGCCCTGAAGCTCGCGGACGAGTTCTTCGCCACGGGTGGCAGCGAGATGCACATCTACGCGCAGGACGCGTACAGCAAGTGGCCGTACGAGGAGCTGGGCATCGACGACTACGCCGCCAGGTTGCGGCCACAGCTGGAGAAGGTCGCCCAGCGTCCCGACCGCGACAAGTTCGTGTGGACGATCTTCAACGAGCCGGACGGCATCTGGTACTCGGACTGGGCGAACAAGAAGCAGAAGTTCTTCGCCGACTGGACGAGGATCTACCGCCTGGTGAAGTCCGTGCTGCCGAACGCCCGCATCGCCGGTATCGGTGAGACCCGGTACCGCGCGGACCACCTGCGCGAGTTCCTGACGTACGCCAAGGCCAACAACGTGCTGCCGGAGCTGACCAGCTGGCACGAGCTGGGCCCGGACTCGCTGGCGAACTACCGCAGGAACTACGCGGAGTACCGCGAGATGGAGAAGCAGCTCGGCGTCTCGCCGCGAGAGATCGTCATCAACGAGTACACCAACAGGCGCGACACCTCGGTGCCCGGCCAGATGGTCCAGTGGATCACCATGCTGGAAGACACCAAAGTGGACGGTCACATGGCGTTCTGGTCCATGGCCGGCAACCTCAGCGACCACGCCGTGCGCTCGGACCGCGCCAACGGCGGCTGGTGGCTCACCAAGTGGTACGGCGACCTTGCCGGAAGCTCGGCCAACGAGGTCAACACCGTCAAGGTGACGCCGCCGCAGCCGAACGTCAGGGACACCCTGCAGGGCCTGGCAACGCTGAACCGCGGTGCCGCCAAGGCGACTGTTCTGCTCGGCGGCACGGCGAACGACGTGAACGTCGCTCTCACCGGCATCGACCGCAAGGTGTTCGGCGACCAGGTCGACGTGCGAATCTCGAAGGCCGGCTGGAGCGGCTACGAAGGAGACGCTGGACAGCCGCCGGTGGTGGCGGCGTCGCGGATCCGGGTGGCGAACGGCAGTGCGACGGTCAAGGTGCCGGGTGGCGACCAGCTCGCCGCGTACCAGGTGATCGTCACGCCAGCGGCGGGTGCGGCGCCGGTCGCGAACGCGCCGTGGCAGGCGAGCTACGAGGCCGAGAACGGCACGGTGGAGAACGCCCAGGTGTACGTCCAGGACGACGGATCGGGCTCCTGGGACATGGCCATGCGCTACACCACGTCCGGGCGCAAGGACGTCGGCTCCATGAACCGGCCGGACTCGCGAGTGACCGTCAACGTCACCGTTCCGCGCACCGGCACGTACAAACTCGGTGTCTTGTACGGCACCAACGCGTTCGTCGGTCAGAGCGCTCTCTACGTGGACGACGCCCACGTGCGGAACCTGACCCTGCCCGCGACGCTGAGCTGGACCTACCGCGGCCGATACGACACGCCTGTCCAGCTCGCCGCGGGCACGCACCGGATCTCGTTGCGCACCAGCGGTCCCGGCGGCTACCTCGGTGGCTCGGCGGACATCACGCTCGACCGCGTCGACCTGACCGAGGTCACCGGTCCGGAAAGGACGGTCTACCCGCTCTCGGACGCGCGCGGCTCCGGCCGTGGCGCGATGCTGCGCGCCGGCGAGTCCGTCACCACCTACGTCTCCGCGGCCGAGGACGGCTACTACCGGCTCGACACCGCCTTCACCGCGACCGGCAGGAGCACGCTCGGACTCACGCTCTCCGGCCGCCGCGTCACCGGCGCGGACCAGACCGCCACCTGCGCCGGTGCGTGGAACGGCAGCACCACCGTGCACCTCAAGGCAGGCATCACCGAGGTCGAGCTGTCCAACGAGGGCCGCACCCCGCTCGCCGCTGGCACCCTCACGCTGACCCGCGACGCCTCGGCCGACCGGAACGCGGTGCGCGTCGAAGCCGAGGCCGGCCGGCTCGCGGGCGGCGCGGCGATCGCGTCGAGCACCTGGGCGTCCGGCGGTTCCTACGTCGGCTACGTCGGCAACAACGGCACGCTGACGATTCCCCGTTCGGGAGCACCCGGCCAGTACAACCTGACCGTCGCCTACGCCCAAGCGGACAAGAACACCGGCCACCCGTACAACACCGACATCATCAACCGGACGCTCGTCGCCACCGAGACGGGCGGCAAGTCCACCGCCACGCCGTACCGCCACAACTACACCTGGGACGGCTTCTGGCTAGAGACGTCGCCGATCGACCTGGTCACGCGCGACGGTTCGGTCACCTTCGGCAACCCCGCGGCCTGGGGACCGAACGTCGACTGGGTCCAGTTCGCCCCGCTGGTCGTGGCGAACAGGGTGACGCGGCGGTGACGAACGCGGTCTGACATCCCTCGTCACCGGCGGGCCTTCGCCGGTGACGAGGTCGTCGCTTGATCAGGGCGACTTCACTTGTTAGCGTTCACACCCGCTCGTGGCCCGGATCACACGAAAGCCGTGCCCTCAGCTCGCCGCGAGAACCGTGGCGACCCGTCAACAACGATGTTGATCCGCGCGAGGAGCCGGAATGAGAGTGTCGAGGTTCGTGCTGCCGGTGGTAGCGCTGCTGGCCGCAGCGTGCGGCGCTTCCGCGTCCGACCAGCAGCTCAAACCCGCCGAGAGCGCTCTCGTGGGCGTCACCATGCCGACGACCTCGTCGGAGCGCTGGATTCACGACGGCGAGAACATCAAGCGCGATCTGGAAGCGCACGGGCACCGGGTCGACCTGCAGTACGCCGAGAACGACGTCCCCACCCAGGTGAAGCAGATCGAGGGCCAGATCGCCAAGGGCGCGAAACTCCTGATCATCGCCTCGGTGGACGGCTCCGCGCTGACCAAGCCGCTCCAGCGGGCCGCCGACGCCAGGATCCCGGTGATCGCCTACGACCGGCTCCTGCGCGGCAGCCCGAACGTCGACTACTACGCGACGTTCGAGAACTTCCGGGTCGGCGTGTACCAGGCCGAGTCGTTGCTGACCGGCCTGCACCTGCGCACCGCCGACGGCCGCCCCGGCCCCGCGACGGGCCCGTTCAACATCGAGCTGTTCGCCGGCTCGCCGGACGACAACAACGCGACATTCTTCTTCAACGGCGCCATGTCCGTGCTCAAGCCGTACCTCGACGACGGTTCGGTGGTGGTGCGCAGCGGCCAGACGGACTTCCAGTCCGTGACGACCCTGCGCTGGGACGGCGAGACCGCTCGCAAGCGCATGGAGGACGTCCTCGCCACGACCTACCGCCGCACAAAGGTGAACGGTGTGCTCTCGCCCTACGACGGCATTTCCCTCGGCATCCTCACCGCGCTCAAGAACAACGGCTACGGCCCGGTGTTCCCGATCGTGACCGGCCAGGACGCCGAGCTGGGCTCCGTGAAGTCCATCATCGCCGACCAGCAGTACTCGACGATCTACAAGGACACCCGCGAACTGGCGACCGTCACGGCGCTGATGGCCGACGCCGTGCTGAAGGACCGAACGCCGCCGCAGCTCAACAACCTCAACGACTACCACAACGGCGTGAAGGTCGTCCCGGCCTTCCTGCTGAACCCGGTGAGCGTCAACAAGGCCAACTACCACAAGGTTCTCGTGGAGTCCGGCTACTACACCGACGCCCAGCTCCGCTAGCCGCGCCGGACTTCACCGTGCCACCGTGCTTTCCCTGACCTGCAACGAGAACGGCGTCTGCACGTCGTCCAGCTCGAGGTCGGGCGAGCCGGCGCGTTCGCGAAGAAGGTTGACGGCGGCACGGGCGATGGCGGCCTTGTCCGGGGCGATGGAGGTCAGGGATGGCGAGCTGTAGGCGCTCTCGTCGTTGTTGTCGAAGCCGACGATGGCCAGGTCCTGGGGGACGCGCACGAAACGCTCGGCGGCCGTTCGCATCGCGCCGACGGCCAGCAGGTCGTTGAAGCAGAACACCGCGTCGGGCGGGTTTCGCATGTCCAGCAAGGCCTTCATCGCGGCGGCCCCGTCCGCGCGGTGGTAGTTCAGCGCGGGCACGACCAGTGAGGAGTCGAAGGGCAGGCCTGCCTCGGCCAGCGCAGCCCGGTAGCCCTCCAGGCGCAGCGCCGCGGTGCCGCGTTGGGGGTGGGCGCCGATCGCGGCGATTCGCCGGCGGCCCAACGAGATCAGGTGGCGGACGGCGAACGTCGCGGCGGCCACGTTGTCGATGCCGACGCGCGACAAGGGGACGTCGACGGCGTGCTCGCCCAGCATCACGGCGGGTACGGAGAGCTGGAAGTCCTCCACCTGCAGCGCTTCCGGGCTCAGGATGGCGGCGTCCACCAGGTGCGGGCCCAAGGACGCGAGAGCCAGGCGTTCGCCGGACAGGGTGCCGAAGGTCTGCTCGATGAGCACGTTCCACTCGTGTTCCTGGGCCGCGGCGATGACCAGGCCGGCCAGTTCGGCGAAGTACGGGATGGAGAGCTCGGGCAGGACCAGGGCGATGAAGCCCGTGCGGCCGCGGCGCAGGTTGCGGGCGCCCAGGTTGGGGCGGTAGCCGGTGGCCTCCAGGGCGGCTTCCACGCGGGCGCGGTTGTCCGGTTTGACGAACGAGTAGCCGTTGACCACGTTCGACACGGTCTTCACCGAGACGCCCGCCAGCCGGGCGACGTCCTTGAGCGTGGCCACGCAGCCTCCTAGCCGAAAGGACCGGTACCTGTACCGGGAAAAGTACCGGGAAGTCGCGGTCTTTACATCGTTGGAACAACGATGCAAATCTAGCGGTGAGAGCGCGACCACGCACAGTCCGGGAGCCAACGATGTCTCGCATCCTGCTCATCGCCGTTGCCGCCCTGCTCGTCACCGGCTGCACCAGCAGAGAGAGCCAACAGACCACGACCAGCGGCGGGCCCGCTGCGAGTGCCGCGCAGCAACAGAGCGCAGGTCCCGGCTGCCCGCGGAGCAGGACCGGATACCCGCAGGTCGACGTCAAGGGTGCGACGGTCGGGTTCAGCCAGTCGGAGAAGGAAGCCAACCCGTTCCGCACCGCCGAGACGCAGTCGATCAAGGACGAGGCGGCCAAGAAGGGCGTCGACCTGCTCTACACGAACGCGCAGAGCGACCTCAACAAGCAGATCAGCGACATCAAGTCGTTGCTGGACCGCGGCGCGAAGCTGCTGATCGTGGCGCCGCTGAACTCCGACGGGCTGCAGCCCGCGTTCGACGCGGCCAAGGCCAAGCAGGTCCCGGTGGTCACCATCGACCGCAAGGTGACGTCACAGCCCTGCACGGACTACCTGACGTTCATCGGCAGCGACTTCGTCGAGCAGGGCAAACGCGCGGCGCAGCAGATGATCAAGGCGACCGGCGGCAGTGGCAAGGTCGCGATCCTGCTGGGTGCGTCGGGCAACAACGTCACGGTCGACCGCACCAAGGGTTTCAAGGACGGCATCGCCAACAGCGGTCTCCAGGTGGTCGCCGAGCAGACCGGCGAGTTCGACAGGTCCAAGGGCCAGGCCGTGATGGAGCAGCTCATCCAGAGCAACCCCGACATCACCGCCGTCTACGCCGAGAACGACGAGATGGGCGTCGGAGCTGTCACCGCTCTCAAGGCCGCGGGGAAGACACCCGGCAAGGACGTCAAGGTCGTGTCCATCGACGGCACGCGCAACGCCGTGCAGCTCATCGCGGACGGCAGCTACACCGCGGTGGTCGAGTCCAACCCGCGGTTCGGGCCGCTCGCGTTCGAGACGCTGGAGAAGTTCGCCAAGGGTGACGAGATCCCGCAGAACATCGTGATCTCCGACGACGAGTACGACAGCAGCAACGCCCAGCAGAAGCTCGGCAATGCCTACTGAACCGGTGATCGAGGTCGCCGGCGTCACCAAGACGTTCGCCGGGGTCAAAGCACTCGACGACGTGGACTTCACGCTCAACAGAGGCGAGATCCACGCGCTGGTCGGCGAGAACGGCGCCGGCAAGTCGACGCTGATCAAGGTGCTGACCGGCATCCACAGCCCGGACGGCGGCCGGATCGCCAGGAACGGCCGGATCTCCACGATCTACCAGGAAGTCAACCTCGTCCCGCTGATGAGCGTGGCCGCCAACCTGTTCCTGGGCAGGGAACCGCGCAACCGGCTCGGCCTGATCGACCGCACGAGACGTGACGCCGAAGCGAAGGAACTCCTGCAGGGCTACGGAATCACAGCGGATGTGAGCAGTCCACTCGGGACACTCGCGGTCGGCGAGCAGCAGATGGTCGCGCTCGCCAGGGCGGTCGAGGCGGACGCGGACGTCGTGATCATGGACGAGCCGACGTCCTCGCTCGAGCCGCGCGAGGTCGAGACGCTGCTCGACGTGGTCCGCAAGCTGCACGAACAAGGGATCGCGATCATCTACGTCAGCCACCGCATGGACGAGCTGTACCGGATCTGCGACACCGTCACGGTGTTGAGAGACGGCGTTAGCGTTCACAGTGGTCCCCTCAAAGAACTTCCGCGCATCGAACTCGTCTCGCTGATGCTCGGCAGGTCGGTCAACGAGATCCAGAAGCACGGCACCACGGCGTTCGGCGAAGATCACCACGCCGACACCCTGCCGGTGCTCGAAGCGCTCGACCTGACCAGCAAGCCGCGCATCAACAACATCGACGTCTCGATCCGGCCGGGCGAGGTCGTCGGTCTGGCCGGACTGCTCGGCTCAGGACGCACCGAGACCGCGAAGGCGATCATCGGCGCACTCCCGCTCGACCACGGCACGGTGCTCGTCGCGGGCAAACCCGTGCCGCACAACGTGAAGGCGGCCACCAGGGCGGGCATCAGCATGCTCGCGGAGGACCGCAAGACCGAGGGGATCATCCCGAACCTCTCGGTGCGCGAGAACATCGTGCTGGCCGCGTTGCCGAAGCTCAGCCGGTTCGGCATCACCAGCAGGTCCAAGCAGGACCGGATCGTCGACGCGTTCATCAAACGCCTGCGCATCAAGGTGTCCAGCCCAGAGCAGAAGGTCGCGGAACTGTCCGGCGGCAACCAGCAGAAGGTCCTGCTGGCCCGCTGGCTGTGCACCGAGCCCAAGATCCTGCTGCTCGACGAACCCACCCGCGGCATCGACGTCGGCGCCAAGGCGGAGGTGCAGGCGCTGATCGACGAGCTCGCGAAGGAAGGCCTGGCGGTGCTGCTGATCAGCTCCGAGCTGGACGAGCTGCTCGACGGTGCGGACCGGCTCATCGTGCTGCGGGACGGGGAAGTCGCGGGTGAGCTGGAGGGAGCCCAGCTCACCCGTGAGCACGTGCTCAACGCGATCGCGGCGGAGGTGATGGATGACGCTGACGGCAACCAGAACAGCCACTAGAACGCGCTGGCTCCAGGACAACGGTGTCTATGTCGCCGTAGTCGCGCTGGTGCTGTTCAACGTGGCGTTCACGGCCAACTTCCTGACAGTCGGCAACTTCCGCACCCAGCTCGTCCAGGCCGCACCGGTGCTGATCGTGGCTCTGGGCATGGCCCTGGTGATCGGCACCGAAGGCGTCGACCTCTCGGTCGGCGCGGTCATGGCGCTCGCCGCCGCGATCATCCCGCTCTACCTCGGCGCCGGACCGCTCGTGGCCATCATGATGGCGCTGACAGTCGGCCTCGCTGCAGGAGCCTTCAACGGCTTCCTCGTCGCGAAGGTGGGCATCCAACCGATCGTCGCCACGCTCGCCCTGCTGGTGGGCGGAAGAGGCCTCGCGCTGGTCATCGCGGACGGCCGGCTGGTCCAGCTGCACGACCCGGCGTTCCTCGCGCTCGGTACCGACGACGTGCTCGGAATCCCGATCAGCGTGGTCATCGCAGGATTGTTGGCGCTCACGGTCGCCGCACTCACCAACCGGACCACGTTCGGACGGCAGCTCGTCGCGGTCGGCGGCAACCGCAAGGCGGCCACGCTGGCCGGTCTGCCGGTCAACCGCGTGCTGATCGGCGTCTACACCATCTGCGGCGTGCTCGCGGCGATCTCGGGCGTGCTGGCCACGTCCAGGCTCGCCGCCAGCGACCCCGCCGACATGGGTCTGCTGATGGAGCTGTCCGCGATCACCGCCGTGGTCGTCGGCGGGACTCCGCTCACCGGCGGCAAGGTGCGCGTGCTCGGCACGGTCATGGGAGTCGTCCTGATGCAGCTCGTCCGGGCCACGCTGATCAAGCACAACCTGCCGGACTCCATCGCGCAGATGATCCAGGCCGCGATCATCGTCGCCGCCGTGTACGTGGCACGGGAGCGCCGATGAGCACCGTGCAGGCAACAGCGACCAGAACCAAGGTCCTGCAACGGCAGGGCGCCGCCGTCGCGCTGATCCTGATGGTCGCGGTGTCGTGGCTGGTCTTCCCACGCTTCGGCAGCCTCGACAACCTTCGCGACCTCGCCCTGCAGGGCTCGTTCCTCGCGGTGATCGCGCTCGGCATGACGTTCGTGATCATCACCGGCGGCATCGACCTGTCCGTCGGCTCGCTCTACGCCCTCGGCGGCGTGCTGGCGGCCTGGGGCTCGCAGTACGGGTTCCTGGTAGCGCTAACACTGCCGTTGCTCGTCTGTGGCGCGATCGGGTTCGTCAACGGCCTGCTGATCGCCCGCACGAACATGGCGCCGTTCATCGTCACGCTGGCATCCCTGCTGTTCGCCCGCGGACTCCTGCTCGCCATCACCGACGAGGGCGCCAACACCTACCAGATCGCACCAGACAGTGCGTTCGTCGAGCTCGGCCGCGGCACGGTGTTCGGCTTCGGCTATCCGATCTTCATCGCGGCCGCACTGGCAGTCCTGGGCGGGCTGATCCTGAACCGGACCACGTTCGGCCAGAACGTGTTCGCCACCGGGGGCGCCGAGCAGTCCGCCGTCCTGCTCGGCGTCCCCGTCGCCAAGACCAAGATCGGTGTCTACACGATGAGCGGCACGCTGGCAGGTCTGGCGGGAGCGCTGACAGCGGCTTATCTGCAGTCGGGGGTCACGGTCATAGGTGTCGGCACTGAGCTGGACGCCATCGCGGTGGTGGTGATCGGTGGCACTCTGTTGTCAGGGGGCATGGGGACGGTCCTCGGCACCGTGATCGGTGTCGGCCTGATCAAGGTGATCCAGAACGTGATCAACCAGATCGGCACGCTCGACAGCAACTACCAGTCAGTGGTGAGCGGCGTCTTCCTGCTCATCGTCGTTGTTCTGCAACGAATACTGCGCAGATAGGAGCATCATGGCCAGACGCGTCCTGGGCGTGTTGGTCGGCATCCTGATCACCGCCACCACAGTCGTACCGGCAGCTCACGCGGCGGAGTGGGTCCCGAAAGCCCCTCCGCTCACGACACCCTGGACCGACCAGGTGTCGCCGGCGAACGCGCTGCCCGAGTACCCGCGGCCGCAGCTCGTCCGCACCGAGTGGCAGAACCTGAACGGCGTCTGGGAGTTCGCAGGAGCACCGAACCTGAACACCCCGCCGATCGGCAGGCCGCTGGCCGAAGGCGTCCTCGTGCCGTACCCGATCGAATCCGCGCTGTCGGGCATCAAACGGCACGAGGACAACATGTTCTACCGCCGCACCTTCACCGTTCCGCCCACCTGGAACGGCCGGAACATCAAGCTCAACTTCGGCGCCGTCACCTGGGAGACGCGGGTCTGGGTCAACGGCCGGCAGGTCGGCACCCACACCGGCGGCTACGACGCGTTCTCGTTCGACATCACGTCGGCGCTGACCACGGGCGCGAACGAGATCATTGTGGGCGTTAACAGCCCGGTCGACGGCAGCCGCTATCCGATCGGCAAGCAGCGGCGGAACCCGGACGGGATCTTCTACACGGCGGCGTCCGGCATCTGGCAGACGGTCTGGCTGGAACCGGTGCGCAGCGCGAACATCACGCGCCTCGACACCACCCCGAACGTACCGGCGGGCGCGCTGGACCTGGTCGTGCAGGGCACCGCGGGACAGTCGGTCACGGCCGAGGTGCTCAGCGGCGGGCAGGTGGTCGGCAGGCAGACCGGCACGACCGGAAGTTCGCTGCGCATCCCGGTGCCGAACGCCAGGCTGTGGTCGCCCGACGACCCGTTCCTCTACGACCTCAAGGTGACGCTGGCCGACGGCGACTCCGTGACCGGCTACTTCGGCATGCGCTCGCTCGGCAAGGCGATGGTCGGCGGCGTCATGCGGCCGTTGCTGAACGGGAAGTTCGTCTTCCAGCAGGGCACCCTCGACCAGGGCTACTGGCCGGACGGCATCTACACCGCACCGACCGACGAAGCATTGCGCTGGGACCTCGAACGCCAGAAAGCCCTGGGGTTCAACATGGTCCGCAAGCACATCAAGGTCGAACCCGCGCGCTGGTTCTACCACGCGGACAAGCTCGGTCTGCTGGTCTGGCAGGACATGCCGTCGGTCGACGCGGTCAACGAGGCGCCGAACTCGCACGCCAACTACGAGTCCGAGCTGCGCAGGATCATCGACCAGCTCAAGGGCATCACGTCGATCGTGCAGTGGGTGCCGTTCAACGAGGGCTGGGGCGAGTACGAGGCCGGCCGGATCGTGAACCTGGTGCGCGGCATCGACAACACTCGGCTGATCAACCACAACTCCGGCTCCAACTGCTGTCTGAGCGATCCCGATCCGGGCAACGGCGACGTGATCGACGACCACTCCTACCAGATCACGACGGCCAACCGCCTGCCAGACAACAACAGGGTCGCGATGCTCGGCGAGTTCGGTGGGCTGGGACGGCGAGTCGTCGGCCACGAGTACGAACCGGGCAGGGGATTCGCTTACGGCGCCCTGTATCCGGACGAGCAGTCGCTCACCAAGCGGTACGAGGAGATCGTCAAGCAGGTCGCGCGGCTGATCCACACGCGCGGGCTGTCCGCGTCCCTCTACACCGAAC
>NZ_JYJG01000150.1 GCF_000955955.1 Lentzea aerocolonigenes | reverse complement strand
GGTACTGCTCGCCTGCGGCATCGCTTGATAGGTGCTCGATGGGGGGCTAGGACGTGGATCACGTCCGAATGCACTAGCTAAGGTATGCCTTAGTTAAGTTAGGGTTACTTTGGCTGCTGGTGCTTCGGGAGGATGCGATGGAACCGGTTTTAGACCTGGCCGGGATCGGCTTCGGGCCGTCCAACCTCGCTCTCGCGATCGCCGTTGAGGAGCATGCCAGGCCCGTGCGGGCGCGGTTCTTCGAGCGGCAGCGGCAGTTTGGGTGGCATCGGGGGATGCTGCTCGAGGACGCGACCATGCAGGTGTCGTTCCTCAAAGACCTGGTGACGCTGCGCAACCCGACGAGCACCTTCAGCTTCCTCTGCTATCTGCGGGATCGCGGGCGGTTGATCGACTTCGTCAACCACAAGAACCTGTTTCCGCTGCGCAAGGAGTTCCACGACTACTTCGAGTGGGCGGCGGAGCAGGTTGGGCATCACGTGTCGTACGGGGCCGAGGTGTCGGCGGTGCGTGCGGAGGGTGATGGGTTTGCGTTCTGTGCTGGTGGGGAGACGGTTCGGGCGCGGAACCTGGTGTTGGCCACCGGGCTTGAGGCGAACTTGCCTGAAGGGGTTGAGGCCGGTGAGCGGATTTGGCACAACAAGGACCTGTTGACCAAGGTCGACGGACTCGAGGAGCCCCGGCAGGTTGTGGTGGTGGGGGCTGGGCAGAGTGCGGCTGAGGCTGTGGCGTTCTTCCACGACCGGTTCCCCGGGGCTGAGGTGCACGGGGTGTTCGCGCGGTATGGGTACAGCCCTGCCGACGACAGTTCGTTCGCGAACCGGATCTTCGATCCTGCTGCCGTGGATGAGTTCTACGGAGCGCCGGAGGAGGTCAAGCAGCGGCTGATGGGCTACCACGCCAACACGAATTATGGGGTGGTGGACGGGGAGCTCATCGAGGAGCTGTATCGGCGGGTGTACCGGGAGAAGGTTGTGGGGCGGCAGAGGTTGTTGCTGCACAACACTTCTCGGTTGACGGACGTGAACGCGGACGGCAAGTGCGTGATCGAGTCGTTGGCCGATGGTGGGCGGGTGCCGGTTGATGCGGACGTGATCGTGTTTGCGACTGGGTATCGGCCGGCTGATCCGGTGCGGTTGCTCGGGGAGCTTGCTGGGCGTTGCGAGCGGGATGAGCGTGGGCGGTTGAAGGTGACTCGGGACTACCGGGTGGTCACCGATGACTCGGTTCGTGGCGGGATCTATTTGCAGGGCGGTACTGAGCACACGCATGGGATCACGTCGTCGTTGTTGTCGAACACGGCGGTGCGGGTGGGGGAGATTCTCGAGTCGGTGGTGCGGCGGGTGCGGCAGGCCGAGCCGAGGCTTCAGGCAGTCAAGTGAAGGAAGGAAGTGTCATGACCAACCCGTTCGAGGACCCGCAGGGGCGGTTCTTCGTGCTTGTCAACGAGGAGCAGCAGCACTCGCTGTGGCCGACCTTCGCGGAGGTGCCTGCCGGGTGGACGAAGGTTTTTGGTGAGGACGACCGCGAGGCGTGCTTGGCGTACGTGGAGGAGAACTGGACGGACCTGCGGCCCGCGTCGATCAGGTGAGGTAGTCGGCGAAGGTTCGTTTGCCGACTGCGCGGTCCGGGGTGAGGTTGCCGCCCGCGCGGTAGGCGCGGTAGGTGGCTCCTGGCACCTTCAGGGGGATGAGTGTGCGGTGTTTTCCCGTTGCGGCTAGGTAGGTTCGGGCGAAGTCGATCGCTTCGTGGATCTCGGGGCCGCCCATTTCCGGGGCCAGGCCCGCTGGGGCGGCTTGGGCCAGGGTGGCCAGTTCCAGGGCCACCTCGGCCTCGTCGATCGGCTGGAAGCGGAAGCCCGGGACTGGCATCAGCGGGAGTTTGGACGTGCGGTCGAACATCTTGCGCAGCAACGAGTGGAACTGCGTGGCGCGCAGGATGGTGTGCGGGGTGGCTGAGTCGATGATCAAGCGTTCGGTCAGCAGTTTTTGCTTGTAGTAGGGGAGCGGGACCTCGTTGCAGCCGACGATCGAGATGTAGACGAGGTGCGCGGGTTTGGCTGCGAGTACCGCTTTGGCCATGGCCACCTCGTGGCGGAACGACGTGGCGCAGTGCACGACCACGTCTGCTCGGAGGGCGCCCAAGCCCTTGCCGCGCAACAGGTCAGTGCCGGTGGAGCGGGAGACCGGGCGGGCTCCTGGCAGCGCGGCTACTACGTGGCGGCCCAGTGCGCCGGTGCCGCCGGTGACTACGAAGGTCATGCCTCCACCCTGGCACGGTGGTAGTAGGCCAGCACTACGGTGCCGGTGACTGCGGCGATTGCGCTGATGACCAGGCCCGCTTGCGACAGTGCGCTCATGCCTGTGCCTTCGCCCACCAGTTTGATGCCGATCCAGGCGGCGACGATCGGGTTGACCACGGTCTGGCCCGCCACGACGAGGTCGGGTGGGCCGGCGGCGTAGCCGAGTTGGATGAACCAGGCGCCGGTCAGGAACGCTACGGCCAGGCCGGTCAGCGAGATCCATTCGATGATCGGCAGGGAAGTGGTCACGTCCCGGACCAGGACCGCTACCAGGCCGTAGAGGATGCCCGCGCCCATGGCCAGGGCGAAGGCGCGGATCGTGCCCGTGGTGAAGGTCGCGGCGACCACGCAGACGAGCACGCCCGCGACCACCAGTTGGCCCGCTTGCAGGGCGACTTTGGGGGAGACGACCGTGGGGACGGCCTGGCCCGCGGTGATGGACACGAAGACGACGATGCCGGCGGTGGCGACGACTACGGCGACGGCCAGCAGGCCGGTCAGCTTGTGGGCGCGGGCCACGGCGATGATCGGGATGGCCAGGGCGTTCAGCGGGGCGACCACCGAGACCGGGGCCAGCGCCAGGGCCAGGACCTGCAGCATTGCGCAGGCGACCAGGATCAGGAAACCGTAGACCCAGCGTCTCGACGTGACCAGGCGGTGGGCCTGGGTGAGTTTGAGGCCTGGGGTTTCGCGGACGCCGGCGTGTTGCAGCATCGCGCCGAGTGCGCCGCACCCGGCCGCGAGCACCGCGCACAGGATCGCGATCCCGACCACGTGCCAATCGTACGCTCGCGCTGCTATGGTTCATTACATGAGTAACGAACCAAGGAAGTAAGCCCATGTTCGACGACCGGAGTCCGATCTACCGGCAGATCGCCGACCGGATCAAGGCGGACGTGCTCAGCGGGGCGTTGAAGGGCGACGAGCAGGTCATGTCGACCAACCAGTACGCCGCCTACTACCGGATCAACCCGGCGACCGCGGCCAAGGCCTTTCAGCAGCTCGTGGACGAGAAGGTGCTCTACAAGAAGAGGGGGATCGGGATGTTCGTGAGCACGGAGGCTCGCGACATGCTGCGAGCACAGGGGAGGGAGACCTTCTTCGGCGAGGTCGTCGACCCGATGGTGGCGGAGGCGCTGGCGATCGGCATTCCGCTCGCGGACGTCATCCGGCGGATCGAGCAGCACGAGAACGGGGGCGTGTGATGCGGGTTGACGTGCGTGGGCTGTCGGTGCGGTACGGGTCGGTGGTGGCCGTCGACGACATGAGCTTCTCCTTGAGCGGCAACAAGATCTACGGGCTGCTCGGACGCAACGGGTCCGGCAAGACCAGCTTGATGTCGGCGCTGGCCGGGTATCGCAAGCCGCTGGGGGCGGTGACTCTGGACGGCGCGCCGGTGTTCGAGAACGCCGATGCGATGCGCCAGGTCTGCTTGGTGCGCCACACCGCCGACGCCGCGGACAAGGGTGACAAGGTCTCGTACGTGCTGGAGTACGGGGCGGCGTGGCGGGAGACGTGGGACAACTCGTACGCGCTCTCGTTGATCGACTTGTTCAGGATTCCGTTGAAGAGCAAGGTCAGCGCGCTGTCGCTGGGGCAGCGGTCGGCGCTGGGCGTGGTGATCGGGCTGGCGAGCCGGTCGCCGTTGACGATGCTCGACGAGTCGCATCTGGGCATGGACACGCCGACGCGCTATGCGTTCTACGACACGCTGCTCAACGACTTCATGGCGCACCCGCGCACGATCATCATCTCCACGCACCTGATCGAGGAGCTGTCCTCGTTGCTGGAGGAGGTGGTGATCATCGATTCCGGGCGGTTGGTGTTGCAGGAGGAGGCGGACGTGCTGCGGTCGCGCGGCACCGAGGTCACCGGGAATGCCGGTGACGTCGACGAGTTCACGGCTGGGTTGACGGTGCTGAGCGAGAAGTCGTTGGGGCGCACCAAAGCCGCGATGGTCTACGGCGCGTTGGACGACTCGCGGCTGATCCGTGCGCGGCAGCTCGGGCTGGAGCTCGGGCCGATCGCGTTGCAGGACCTGTTCGTGCACCTCACCGAGCCGGTCGGGGGGAAGCTGTGAAGATCTTCCGGCACCTGACGACGACGCTGGTCACGTACGGCGCGATCGTGGCCGCCTGCGTCTTCCTCATGAACCTTGCCGTGGCGTTCGTGATCTCGACTTTCGCCGAAGTCTCGTTCAGCGGATGGATGCTCGTCACCGTGCAGATCGCGCGCTGGTTCGTGCTGTGGGTGGGCGTGTACACGATCCACAACGTGCTGCCGATCGCGGTCGCGCACGGACGCACCCGCCGCGAGTTCCTGGTCGCGGCGACCGGTTTCACCGCGGTCTTCGCTCTGGCGATGACGTTGCTGACGTGGCTCGGGTTTCTCGTCGAAGGTGCCGTCTACGCCCTGATGGACTGGAAGTCCACCCCGCACGGGTCGCCGCTCGCGTACTTCCTGATGTTCCTGGTGTGGTGCGCGGTCGGCATGTTCGTGACGGCGGCGTTCGACCGGTGGGGCTACGGCGGTGTTCTCACGTTGCCCGTCGGACTGGCGCTGGTGCTCGTGCCGGGCATCACGATGCCCGGCACCGGGGACATGCCGTTCGTCAGGGACCTCCCACTCGCGCTCGGCGACGGCTGGCACGTGGTCTCGGTGTTCGCGTGGGTGGCCGCCGTGGGCGTCACCTGGGCGATAGGACGAGCCATGCCGGTGCGAGCTAAGGCTGTGTGAGGGTCAGCTCGGCTGCGCGGTGCTGTTCCATCAGTTTGACGACCTCGGCGGTCGGCGGGTGGGTGATCGCGGTGCCGGCCGAGCGCAGGACCTCCAGCTGTTCGGTGAGGTGCGCGTGCACGAACTGCTTGCGCGCGTCCGGGCTGGTCGCGGCTAGCTGGATCTCCGCATCCGTTGGCATGCCTGGCATGTCGTGCCCGGCGTGGTTGTTGACGTACGGCGCGTCGAGGAGCTTGCGGAGTTCGGCGATCTCGGTCTTGCGGTTCTCGACGAGCTCTGGGGTGTCGACGAGTTTGAGCGCTTGTTCGTCGGTGGCGATCGAGAGCTCGACGAACGCGCGTTCCGTTGCGCCGTAACCGTTCTGGGGTGGCGTTGGGGGTGGAGCCTGCTGGCAGGCCGTGAGAGTCAGGCCTGCCAGCAGGAGCGCTGCTATCCGTGGTTGCCGGCGTGGTCGCACTTCATCACCACGTTGAGGCAGTTGCGGACGCGGCGTTCCATCTCGGCGCGCGGCCACACGTTGAAGAAGTCGCCGTGCATGGTTTGGCCTGTGCCGGAGGAGAGCCTCAGCCCGGCAGGGTTGCCGTTGACCGGGTAGCGCAGGACCATCCGCAGTTTCGGCACCGGAACCGGGTGGGACGAGGGACATCCGCCCGCCACCGGGTACGACATGTGGGACTTGTGGTCGGCGCTGTCGAGGTCGCGGCCGTTCCAGCACTGCGGGAAGTCCAGGTAGGTCTCCAGCATCGTGCCGGCCGGGCACTCGACGAAGTTCTTGGACGGGTTGACGTGCCCCGCGTGCAGGCACGACCAGCGCGCGATGCTGTCGGCGTCACCGGTGGCCTTCGCGTTGCCCGCCACGATCTTCAGCCCGTACGGCGTCGGCTGGATTCCGGCCGGGTTGTTCACGCCCTCGCCCAGGTAGTAGAAGGTGATGCCGGTCGGGGCGATCTCGGTGTCGTTCCGGTACATCGTCGGCACCCAGTAGGAGGAGATGTCGACGGCCGGGTCGCAGTTGCCGGTCTGGCCTTCGAGGGACTGCTGGGTGGAGCGGGCGTTGGTCGAGTGGTTGCCGAAGAAGTCGTGCGAATGCGAGGCACCGGCCAGGTTCGGCAGGACGATCGGGTCGTCCGGCAGGCGGTGGCTGAGCTGGCAGTCCGCGACGAACTCGGCGACGCGAATCGGTTCTCCTTGTGCCGCAACGGGGATGCTCAGTGTGGCGGCGATCATGCTCAGGACGGCGGCTAGCTGTAAGGCTGGCTTCCTCATTGAAGCTTTCCTCTCCGCAGCAGGATTGGGGAGAGCGCTCTCACGCAGGTTGAGCATGGCGCAAGGCAACTTTCGTCGTCAATCCGCAAGAAACGTTCAGTAGTACCGGTTTTCTTGACATCGCGTGCCTGTTGCGATGACGCTCGGGGTCGGAGGGCGCTCTCACGGTCCCGTTCTCCGGCTCCAGGAGCACACCCATGTCAAGACGACTCCCCATGGTCGCCGCGGCACTGACCGCCGCCGCGCTGATCGTCCCGGTACCGGCGCAAGCAGCCGGGCCACTGATTTCCCAAGGTCGTCCGGTCACCGCTTCCACCAGTGAGAACGCCGTGTTCGCGGCCACCGCCGCGGTCGACGGCGACCTCGGCACGCGGTGGTCGAGCGAGTTCCGCGATCCTCAGTGGATCCAGATAGATCTCGGCACCACCGCGAAGGTCGACCAGGTGACGCTGGCGTGGGAGACCGCGAGCGCCAAGGCGTACACACTCAGCATTTCCCAGGACGGCAACACCTGGCAGGAGCTGCGCCGGACGACCACCGGACCGGGCGGCACCGAGACGCTCGCCGTCAACGGTCAGGGCCGGTACGTGCGGCTCGACCTGACCCAGCGCGCCACGCAGTGGGGTTATTCGCTGTGGGAGTTCCAGGTGTTCGGTACCCGTGACACCGGGAACGCCGAAACCCTGCTCTCGTACGGCAAAACCGGTTCAGCGTCGACGTTCCAGGACGACGGCGCGTGCCCGCAGTGCACGCCGGCCAAGGCGTTCGACCGGGATCCCGCGACCCGGTGGGCCACCAGCGCGACCAACGGCTGGGTCGATCCCGGCTGGATCTCCGTCGATCTCGGCGCGACCGCCACGATCTCGAAGGTCGTGCTGCAGTGGGATCCGGCTTATGCGACGGCTTACAAACTGGAAGTGTCCGACGACAACGCGAACTGGCGCGAGATGTACTCGACCACGACCGGACGCGGGTTCAAGGAGACGCTGACGGTCAGCGGCACCGGCCGGTACGTGCGGATGTACGGCACGGCCAGGTCGAACGGGTACGGCTACTCGCTGTGGGAGTTCCAGGTCTACGGCACCGGCGGCAACCCGACGCCCGCGCCACCGTTGCCACCGAATCCGACGTTCCCAGGCCGGTTGGTGTGGTCGGACGAGTTCAACGCCGCGGCCGGCACCGGGCCGGATGCCTCGAAGTGGCAGCCGGAGATCGGTCCGGGCGTGAACAACGAGCTGCAGTACTACACGAACAACAACAACGCCCGGCACGACGGCAACGGCAACCTGGTGTTGCAGGCTCGGCGGGAGGTCACGCCGGGCAGCGCGTGCCCGGTCGACCCGGTCAGTGGCAGCGGGACGTGTCAGTACACGTCGGCTCGACTGAACACGCACGGCAAGTTCGACTTCACCTACGGCCGGGTCGAGGCGCGCATCAAGGTGTCGTCCACGCAGGGGCTGTGGCCGGCGTTCTGGTTGCTGGGCGCGGACTTCTTCGACAAGCGCACGCCGTGGCCCGCGTGCGGCGAGATCGACATCATGGAGCACGTCGGCAAGGAGCCGAACAACGTCTACTCGACGCTGCACGCGCCCGGCTACTACGGCGCGGGCGGGTTCGGGTCGCCGCTCAACCTCGGGCAGCCCGCGTCGAGCGCGTTCCGGACGTTCGCGGTCGAGTGGGACTCCAGCCACATGACGTTCAGCGTCGACGGGAACAGGTTCTTCACGGTCGACCGTGCGCAGCTGGAGTCCACGCGCGGGCCGTGGGTGTACGACCACCCGTTCTTCATCATCCTCAACAACGCGGTCGGCGGCGACTGGCCCGGCCCGCCCGGAGCCGGGACGCAGTTGCCGCAGGACATGATTTTGGACTATGTGAGGGTTTACCAGTGATCGATGCTCGCGTGGGCGGGTGGGACGCAGGTCTCGCCGCAGGCCACCGTGCTGGACCAGGTCAGGGTGTACCAGTGATCGAGACGCGGGCCGGCGGTGAGACGTCGAACGCCTCGCTGACCGCTTCGACCTCGATGCTCGCGGTTTCACCTGTGTTGAGCAGGATCGCCGGCACGAAGTACGCGTCGTTCGTGGTGCCACCCAAGAAGATCCGCTCGGTGCCGGTCCACTTGTAGACCCGGTACTGCCGGACCGGACCGGGCGCGCGCGTCCAGGTGAGCCGTGCCGACACCGTCGTGGTGCTGGTGCGGCTCACCTGCTCGACCTGCACGCTCGACGGCGCGACCGGGGGAGTCAGCACCGGGTTCGTGACGCCGATCCGTCCGATCGACGCGGTGATCGGGCCACCTGGCAGCACCCGCAGCGAGATCTCGGTCAGCGTGGCACCTGCGTGCTCCGCGAGCGGGAACACGCTGCGCCGCCAGGCACCCGAGAACCCGCCGAGGTCCAGGACCTTCTCCGTGGTGCCGATGCGCAGGATCGCCTGCAGCCGGGACGGGCCGACGCCGGTCCGGTGCACGATCTCGAACTGGCTGTTTCCGGTCAGCTTCAACGACGTCGCGAACAGCCGGACGTCGTTGGCGGACACCGGAGTGCCGGTGATCTTGAGCGCGGTGCCGCCGTCGTACGGGTCGTCCCAGTCGAGTGACGGGGTCACCCTGGTGCCGGCACCGGTGACGCTCCACCGCCAGGTCGGCAGCACGTCCTGCAGCGACAGGTTGTTCCAGGCCTGCGTCGACCGCACCGCGCCGCCGATCGCGAACTTCTTGCCGTGGCCGGTGTTGAAGTTCGTGACGAACGGCAGGGTCGTGATCGGCGTCAGCTCGGTGATGTAGTGGGCGATGCCCTTCCACGCAGCCGTCGTGGTGGTGTTCGACGGGTCACCGTTCTGGCCGACCCAGAACCGGTTGTCGCGCGAGTAGAAGTCGGCGGGGCTGGAGGCGGACTTGAACGTCCACTCCGGACGGTAGAAGCCGAGCGAGGTGGTGTGCGGCTTGCCTTCGGGGAAAACCGAAGCCCAGCCGACGCTCGTGTTGTAGCCGTTCGCCTCGACGTCCACGCCGGACACGAGGTCGTACGGGCTGCGGTTCATCTGGCGGGCCAGGGTTGCCGAGTTCGCCAGACCCTGCGTGCTCCACCAGAAGTTCAGGAACATGTCGTCGGACTGTTCGAAGAACATCTTGTTCCGCGCGGTCAACGCGTTCTGCCAGGAGACGCTGCCGGAGTCGGTCATCGCGTCGTACCAGATGACCCGCAGCCCGCTCTTGCGCATGTACACGATGAAGTCGCGCATGTCGTTCGCGAGCTGGGTGTTGCCGCCCGCGGTCTCCTGGTTGAGGAACCAGCCGTCGAACCCGTAGTGCTTCGCGACCTGGATCATCTTGTCCGCCACCGGGAACCGGTCACCCTCGCGCTTGACGAAGTCGCGGACCCACTGGATCTGGCCGCCGTACGCGGTCGGCGGGAGGAACACGTTGCCGATCACGCGGACACCGTTGCGGTGCGCGGCATCGGTCACGGTCGGGTTCGGCGCCAGGATCAGGCCCTCGGACGCGGAACCGCCCCAGAACACCAGCTCGTCGATGTACTGCCAGTAGTTCGTGGCGTAGTAGTTCATGTCGAGCGAGCCCTGCGACGGGTTGTTGCTCGTCGGCGCGTACGCCACCAGCGCCTGCACCCGCGCCTCGCCGGTGTGGGCGTGCGCATTGGCCGGTCGGACCGGGACGACACGCTTTGCCAGCGGTACCGTGCTGCGGTTGTACCGTGCGTCCCGGTCCGTCGTGGGATCCCAGTCGAGGATCGTCGCGGGGTGCCAATAGGACGCATGGGGTTGGGCGACAGCCTCGGCGGCTGAGGCAGGAGTCTCGGTCAGCAGACTGGTCAAAGCCGCCGTCGAGCTCAGAACGAGGAACTGTCTCCGAGTGGCCACGCGATCACCCTTGTGCGCCACGAGATTCGCCGTATACCGCCTCTACGGTGACTAGATCGGACGACAATTCCTCGATCTGCTGCGCTGTGTAACCGAGTTCGGTCAAGATCTCCGCGTTGTGCTCACCCAGGCACGGCGCATGCCTCCGAACGGACGCAGGCGTGTCCGAGAAGCGGACAGGCGGCGGCACAACGCGAATCGTGCCCTCGGTGGGATGCTCGGTCGTGTCCAATTGAGACACCGCCTCCTCCAGCGACGTCACGCGTCCGAACGGGATGCTGTACCGGGAACACAGCTCCTCCCACTCGTCGGTCGTGTGTTCCAGGGCGAGCTCCGCCATCAGTTCGTAGAACTCCTCGAAGTTCTCGTACAGCGCGTCGGGGTTGTCGAACCGCGGATCCACGGCCAGTTCCGGACGTCCGGCCACGGTGAAGAAGTCCGCGACGTTGCGCGCGCCGTAGGTGGCGATGCACGCGTAGCCGTCCTTGGTGCGGACCGCGCGGTGGTTCGGCTGCAACGACCGTGCGAACCCCAACGGGCCGTGGGAAGGCACGTAGGTCTCGCCGCCGAGGTGTTCGAGGAGGTTGAACGCCAGCATCGTGTCCGTCATCGGCACCTCGACGTGCTGGCCGCGCCCGGTCCGTTCCCGGTGCATCAACGCGGCCAGCACGGAGTACGCGATCGTCAGCGAGCTGACCTTGTCCGCCAGCACGGTCGGCACGTAGTCCGGCGAGCCCGTGGCCCGCAGCATCAGGTCCACGGTCCCGGACGCGCCCTGCACGATCTCGTCGTAGGCGGCCCGGTCCCGCAGCTCCCCGGAGAATCCCTGCGCCTGGCAGTAGACGAGCCGGTCGTGCTTGATCGCCGAGTAGTCGAGCCCGAGCCGTTCGAGCGCCTGTGGACGCAGGTTGGTGACGAGCACATCGGCTGATACGACCAGATCGCGGAAGATCTTCTTCCCGCGTTCATCCTTCAGATCGACGGCGATCGACCGCTTGTTGCGGTTGAGCGCGAGGGTCAGCGAGCTCATGCCGGCGTGCTTGTACGGGGGAGGCACTCGCAGCGAGTCTCCGGACGGGGACTCCACCTTGATCACATCGGCGCCGAGGTCGCCGAGGATCTGGGTCGCGTACGGGCCCATCACGACCGTCGAAAAATCGATAACACGAATGCCGTCAAGAGCACCATCCATGTGGCCGAACCCTACTGAGGCTACTGAGCGGTAGCGTTAACACCGCTCTTACATCGAGTTCTGGCAGCAATTGGTACCCCTGCAACCAATTGAGGTGGATTCGTCGTGCGCATCAAAGTCGTGCTTGCGGCGCTCGTCCTGGTTCTGATCCCAGGCACTGCGAACGCCGCAGCCAACCCCTACGAACGCGGCCCGGCACCCACGGCCGCCTCCGTCGAGGCCTCCCGAGGCACCTTCGCCGTCACGTCCGCGGCCGTCGCCCGTCAGTCGAACTTCGGCGGCGGCACGGTCTACACCCCGACCAGCGACCTCACGTTCGGTGCGGTCGCCATCTCGCCCGGTTTCACCGCCACCCAGTCGTCCGTCGCGCACTTCGGCCCGCGGCTCGCGTCCTACGGGTTCGTGGTGATCACCATCAACACCCTGTCCACCTGGGACGACCCGGACAGCCGGGGCGCCCAGTTGCTCGCCGCACTCGACTACGTGGCCCGCACCAACCCCCGCGTCGACGCCTCGCGCCTCGCCGTGATGGGCCACTCGATGGGAGGCGGCGGAGCGTTGCGCGCCGCCACCAGCCGTCCCACGCTCCAGGCCTCGATCCCGCTGGCCGGCTGGCACACCACCAAGAGCTGGCCGGGAATCAAGGTGCCGACCATGTTGCTCGGCGGCCAGAGCGACCCGACCGCTCCCGACTCCCAGCACTCGATCCCGTTCTACAACTCGATCACGGCCGCGCCGGACAAGGCGTTCCTCGAACTGCGCGGCGGTGACCACTCGGATCCCCGCAGCGACAACGTGACGGTGCGGAAGTACACCCTGTCGTGGCTCAAGCGGTTCGTGGACGACGACCTGCGCTACGACCAGTTCCTCTGCCCGGCCCCGACGCCGAACACGCTCATCTCGGCCTACAAGGACACCTGTCCGCACGCGTGATGACCTGAGGGTGCTGTGCCGGCGCGCGACAGCCCGGCACAGCGTCCCTCCGAACGATGAAGGGAAC
>NZ_JYJG01000149.1 GCF_000955955.1 Lentzea aerocolonigenes | reverse complement strand
GGATGAAGGTTCCCTTCATCGACAACAGGCTCACTCGTAGGCGATCGCGTCCAGGACGTTGAGGCGCGCGGCCCGGATCGCGGGCAGAATCGCCGCGATCACACCGACGAACGCCGCCACCACCAGGTACTGGACCATGGTCATCCAGGGGAACCCGATCTCCGAGATGCCCTGGTCCTTCAACGCCTGCACGGTCGCGAGCCCGAGCGCCACACCGACCGCGAGGCCGAGCACCGCGCCGAACACCGAGATCACCACCGACTCGACGGTGATCATCCGCATCACCTGCGACCGCCGCATGCCGATCGCTCGCAGCAGACCCAGCTCGCGGGTCCGCTCGATCACCGACAGCGCCAGGGTGTTGATGACGCCGAGGACCGCGATGAGGATCGCCAGCGCCAGCAGGATCTGGATCATCAGCAGGACCGTGTCGAACTGCGAGGTCGTCTGCTTCACGAACGCGCTGCGGTCCTGGACGGTGATCTCCGGGTTGTCGGCGAACAACGGCTCGATGCGCTTCTGCACGTCCGTCGCGTTCGTCCCCGGCTTGACCTGCACGAACGCCTGGCCGATGCCGTCGGACCGGAAGTTGCGGCCCGCCGACTCCGGCAGCACCAGCGCGCCCTGCAGCACCTGCGACTTGGCCCAGATGAAGCCGACCGTGAACGTCGTCGGTTCGGCGGACTTGGCGAGTTGCAGCGTGACCTTGCTGCCGATCGACCAGCCCTTCTCGGCCGCCATGTCCTCCGGCAGCGCGATCTGGTCGGCCTTCAGCGGCGCGATGTCACCGGACTTCGGCTTGAGAGCGAACATCGTGGCCATCGCGGGCATGTCGTTGACGGCGACCGCGAACATCTGGTTCTCGCCCTGCAGCACGCCGTCCTGCGACCAGCCGACCACCGACTTGACGCCGTCGGTCTGCTCGACCTCGGCGAGCACGTCCGGCTTGAACGTCGCCGGCATGCCCTCCATCTGGCCCTCGCCGGAGATGATCAGGTCGGTCTGCAGCTGCCCGGAGGCGAGCTTCTCGATCGACTTGGTCGCCGACGTCAGCACCACGCTCACGCCGGTGATCAGCGAGATGCCGACCATCAGCGCGGCCGCGGTGATCGCGGTCCGGCGCGGGTTGCGGGCGGAGTTCCTGCGTCCCAGCAAACCTGGCATCGACCACGACAGCAGACGGCCGATCAGCGACACCATCGGCTTGGACAGCAGCGGCGTCAGCAACGCGACACCGACGAACGCCACCAGGATGCCGCCGAAGATCAACGGCAGTGACTGCTGCTTGAACCCGAAGACCAGGCTCGTGCCACCCAGCGCGACCACTGCCGCGCCGATGATCGTGATCTTCGTGAGCGGCCGGTCCGGCGTCGCCGCCTCCCGCATCGCCGCGACCGGCGCGATCCGCGACGCCCGCAGTGCCGGCATCACGGCCGCGATCACGGTGACGATCATGCCCACCGCGAACGACGAGATGATCGCCGACAGCGGTACGCCGATGCCCGCGAGGTGCAGGTTGCCGCCGCCGATCGTGCTGAAGATGGTGGCCAGCAACGCACCCACGCCGATACCGGCCCCGAGGCCGACGATCGACGCGATCAGCCCGATCACCAACGCCTCCAGCACCACGGACCCGATGACCTGGCCGCGGGACGCACCCATCGACCGCAGCAGCGCGAGCTCACGCGTGCGCTGGGCGACGATGATGGAGAACGTGTTGAGGATGATGAAGATGCCGACGAACAACGCGATGCCGGCGAACCCGAGCAGCACGTAGTTGAAGAACTTCAGGCCCTCGTTGATCTGGTCGGCCTGCTCCTTAGCCAGCGTGGCACCGGTCTTCACGTCGTAGCCGGAGCCCATCCTGGCCGCCACGGCGTCGCGCAACGCGTCGTCGGAAGTGCCCTGCGCCGCCGTGACGGTGACGCCGGAGAACGTGTCCTTCGCGCCCAGCAACAACTGCTGCGCCACCGGCTCGGTGAACGCCACCGACAGCTCGCCACCCAGTGAGTCACGGCCGCCCGCGTACTCGTAGATGCCGGTGATCTTGAAGGTCTTCTTGGGCTCCAGCGTGAGCAGCGAGATCTCGTCGCCCACCTTGAACTGGCCCGTCGACGCCAGGTACGCGCCGACCGCGACCTCGCTGTCCGACTGGGGCGCCTTGCCGTCCCGGATCTTCTCCTGGCCGGTGCCCGTCCAGTTGAACCCGAGCCGGGGCGCGCCCGACGTCGTCATGACCTTGCCGTTCTTGCCGATCGGCCGGGCGGAACCCTGCACGTCGCCGACCGCGGACGCCACCCCCGGAACCGACTTCACGTCGGCGATCGCCTGCGGCGTCAGGGGTTTGGGCTCCTTGCCCTTCTCGTGGTGAGGCGAGACCGAAACGTCCACATTGGCGTAAGCCGACGAGAACAGGTCGGTGAACGAACGCTGAAGGGTGTCGGTCAGCACGAACGAACCAGACACGAACATCACGCCCAGCACCACCGCGAGCGCGGACAGCACCAGCCGGAGCTTGCGCGACAGCAAGCTCTTGATAGTCGCCTTAAACATGCGGCACCGCGACGTCGTCGAGGTGCTTCATCGTCTCCAGAACCTCTTCGGACGACGGTGCCAGCAGCTCGCGGACGACGTGGCCGTCCTTGAGGAAGATGACGCGGTCGGCGTACGAAGCGGCGTTCGGGTCGTGCGTGACCATCACGATCGTCTGCCCGAACTCACGGGCGGACCGCTGCAGGAAGCCGAGAACCTCGGCGCCGGACTGCGAGTCCAGGTTGCCGGTCGGCTCGTCCGCGAACACGACGTCAGGCCGCGACACCAGCGCACGCGCACAAGCCACGCGCTGCTGCTGACCACCCGAGAGCTGCGTCGGCCGGTGGGTCAGCCTGTCCCTCAGACCCACCGTGTCGACCACGACGTCGAACCAGGCCCTGTCGACCTTCTTGCCACCGATCGCGAGCGGCAGCGTGATGTTCTCCTCCGCCGTCAGCGTCGGCAGCAGGTTGAACTGCTGGAAGATGAAGCCGACCTTGTCGCGCCGCAGTTCCGTGAGCCCGCGGTCCTTCAGCCCGGTGACCTTCGTGTCCGCGATCCACACCTCGCCGCGGGTCACGTCGTCGAGGCCCGCGAGGCAGTGCATCAACGTCGACTTGCCAGAACCCGACGGCCCCATGATCGCAGTGAAGCGGGACCTCTCCAGTTCGACGCTCACCCCCGCGAGCGCGGTCACGGCAGCATCGCCGGACCCGTATTCCTTCCACACGTCGACGGCTCTCGCCGCGACACCTTCGGACGCGCTCACTGTCTTTTCCCCTCCTGTGGCCTTCGTGCGCACCATCTTCGGCGACACGAACGCACCGAAGGGTCAGGATCTCCCCTGAGAGAACCCTGAAACCAGTGTGCCCCTACCCCCGAGTGGACACGCTGAGAAAACTCTCAGCTCCGGTGCGTGCGCGTGCGACTGCGCTCGTGAGGGAACGATATTTCACTGATGGGGCAGCGTCTTGACACTTCCGGATCCGATCCGGTCAACTTCCGTCGCGATCGCAGGAACACATCAGTCCTCAATGGATTCCAGGGCGGATGGGCTGCACCACGCGAAGTCCCGTGCGGGCCGCGTTCTCGGTGAGCCAGGTGACGAGTCCGTCACCGTACGCACTCGCCGGCCGGATCCAGTCGTACATGCGCCGCGCGAAAGAAGAGTTGAACGCGATCACGTCGTCGAGAACGAGTGTCGGGTCCTCCTCGGTGGCGACGTCCCGGAAGCCACCGAAGAGAACCCGGCTCGCACCCAACTCACGGGCTTTGTCCGCCACCCCGAAGAAAGCCGACCCGCGCCCGTGTGCGCGCACCACCAGCCGATGCGCACGGAAGTCGGTGTCGAGGAACTCATCGGCGTACCTGCCGTCATCGGCCAGCACCAGCACGTTGGTGCCGCCGGGGAGCGCCCCGACCTGCCCAGGATGCGTGATGCCGATGACGTTGATGCCCACGACGGCAATCCTGGCGGGCGCGTGTTAACCCTTGGCAGCGCTGGCGTTAAACAAGTTTCGGCAGCACTTCCGCGCCGAACAGGCGGATCGTCTCGATGACCGATTCGGGCGGCATGCCCCCGATGTCCACCATCACCAGGTGCGTGTCGATGGTCAGCAGCTCCGCCAGCGCGTTGAGCCGGTCCGCCACCTCGTCCGGCGTCCCGCAGATCGCCGCGCCGTCCATGATCGTGTCCACGTCGATGTCACCGTCGCCGCGCCACGGGTCCGCGAACCGCGCGTACTCGGCGAGGTGCGGCCGCCACCGTTCGCGAGCGTCTTCGTGTGCCACGAACACATGGCTCGGCACCCCGACGCGCCCAAGGGGAAACCGTTCGCGGTACCGCTGCACGACTTCCGCGTAGATCGACGGGTCGCGCAACGTCGACGGCAGCATCAGAGGCATCCGCAACTCGGCCCCGAGATCGGCCGACACCGCCGACCCCGACCCGATCCACACGGTCGGTCGCGGCGTCTGCACCGGGCGCGGCGTCGTGGTCACGTGGGACAGCGGGCCGCGGAACCTGCCGTCCCAGCTCACCTCCGGCTCCTCCAGCAGCTTGATGAGCAACCGCAGGTGCTCCTCGAAGCGCTCCCGCAGTTGACCCGGCTGCACTCCGAACGCCGCGTCCGTCTGCTGGTCGACCCCGCGTGCCACGATCAGCTCGGCGCGGCCGTTGGACAGCACGTCCAGCGTCGCCAGGGACTCCGCCACGAGCACCGGGTCGCGGTGGGCCAGCAGGGTCACGCCGGTCGAGAGCTTCAGCGTGGACGTCCGTGCCGCCACGCCCGCGAGCAGCAGTTCCGGTGCCGACACGATGTAGCGGGTGAAGTGGTGCTCGCCGATCGCGACGCCCGCGAACCCGGCCTCCTCGGCCACGACCGCCTGCTCCACCATCGCCCGCAGGCGGTCGGCCTGGGACACCTCCTCACCGGTGCACGGGTTGGGCAGGTGATCACCCAGGATCAGGAGGTAGACGTCCATGCGGGCCATTTTCCCTCTCCCGGGGCAAGATGGTTGACATGGACACCAACGCTGTCACGAACAACGAGGCCGAGAGCCGTTACGAGGTTCACGTCGACGGCGCGCTCGCCGGGTTCCTGGAGTACCGGACCATCGGTGAGGTCCTCGCTCTCGTGCACACCGAGGTCGACGAGGCCTACGCGGGGCAGGGGCTCGGAGCCGAGCTCGCGAAGTTCGCACTGGACGACGCCATGGCCCGAGATGTCAAGATTTCCCCGTTGTGCCCGTTCGTGGCGAAGTACATCGACAAGCACCCTGAATACCGTGTTACCGTCCGGTAGATAGTTGCGAGCGCTAACAATGAGGTGGGCGAGCGTGTGGAGTGAGCCGGGCGCGTTCGAGGTGGCACCAGGTGTGCACCGGATTCCGCTGCCGCTGCCGAACGACGGCCTGCGCGCGGTCAACGTGTACGCGATCGAGGACGGCGACGGGCTGGTGCTCGTCGACTCGGGCTGGGCGCTGGACGAGGCCCGCGACCAGCTGGAAGCCGCGCTCGGCACGTTGAACAAGGGCTTCGAGGACATCAAGCGGTTCCTCGTCACGCACGTGCACCGCGACCACTTCACCATGGCCGTGGCTCTCCGGCGCATGTTCGGCAGCAAGATCGCGCTCGGCCTCGGCGAGCAGCCGTCACTGCGGCACATCCTGCACGGCCAGGAGGACCAGCACGTCGACGACCTGCGCAAATGGGGCGCGGCCGAGCTGGCTGAGACGTGGATCAAGATCATGCACCACGTCAACCGCGACGACGCCCTGCGCGACTACGAGGAACCCGACGAGTGGCTCGAACGCAGCACCGTCGAACTCGAGCACCGCAAGCTCGAGGTCATCCCGACGCCCGGCCACACCCGCGGCCACGTCGTGTTCGTCGACCACACCGCGAAGGTGCTGTTCTCCGGCGACCACGTGCTGCCCCACATCACGCCGTCGATCGGCTTCGAGCCCCTGCGGCCCGAACTGCCCCTCGGCGACTACATGACGTCGCTCCGGCTCACCCGCGAGCTGCCCGACCTCACGCTGCTGCCCGCTCACGGCCCCGTGACGGACAGCTCGCACGCCCGCGTGGACGAGCTGCTGCAGCACCACGAACAGCGCCTGGAAGAGATCTTGAAGGCTGTCTCGGGCTCGGCTTTCGAGACCGCCCGCAAGATCGGCTGGACCCGTCGTCAGCGCCGGTTCGACGACCTCGACATGTTCAACCAGGTGCTGGCGATCGGCGAGACCGCCGCGCACCTCGACGTTCTGGTCGAACGTGGTGAACTGACCCGAACGGTGAACGCCGGCGTGCTCGAATACCTGCTCTGACACACACGTCGGGGACATGCCCGGCGTGCAGAGGAAGCGCCGACATCGACGGCGCTACGCGGTGGTGATGCTCGACTCCGACGGCGGCACGACGACGTCCCGCAGTACGAAGGCATTCCGATCCACGGATGTCGCGGGCCGCAAGGCTGGTTCAACGCGATCTCGGTGCCCGCGCCGCGGCCCGATTCCGCACGCGACAGCTTCGTCATGGCAGTTGAGCTGACGAAGAGAGGACCGCGGATGAGCTCGCCGACCAGACAGGCCTCTTGTGAGCGCCGGTGTCCACGCGGTGGACTTCGGACACCGGCGCTCACTCTGCTCAGCCTCGCCACAACGGCACCACGCGCGCGCGACGGAGGACAACTTGAGAATCAGACGCCGTAGGGGTTGTCGATGATGTAGACCCAGTGCCCCTCGCTCGTCCTCCTCATCACCTCCAGCGCTTTTCCTTCCACGGTGCCGCCCTCACCGGTGATCCGCCAGGACGCCTGGACCATCGCCAGGTCGCCGTTCTGATGGACCGACGTGGCCTCCACCTCAATGGTGCTGGGCGACTCGAGGTAGACCTTCAGCGCTTCCTTGATGGCTTCCCTGCCGTGGACCGGCTTCTGGCCCGGTCCCGGTACGAACATGGCGTCTTCGTCGAACAGGGAACCCAGTCCGTCGAGGTCCTGGTCCTTGAGGTGCTGGGCGAAGCGCTCGTGCACGACTTCCGGTGTCATGTTCTTTCCTGTCTTTCTTTCGTTGCGGACGGGCGGGCCGGCCACAGGCCGATCCGCCCGCGTCTCCGGCGGCCCTGGATGAGCTGTGTCAGCGGGTGTGCGGATCGGGCAGAGTGATGGGCTCGCCCGGGGTGGGCCAGTGCAGCGGGGCGCCGGCGGCGTCGAAGGTCTGCCGGACGTGGTCGCGGTCTTCGGTGTAGTGGGCCCAGCCCTCGGCGTGCACGGCCACCACGAGGGGGGCGCCGAGCAGGCGGCGGGCCTCGACGGCCTGGGCCGCGGTCAGCGACAGTCGTACGTCACCGAATGCCTCGAAGCCTGCCGCGCCCAGGTGCAGCAGCGCCACGTCCACGCGGTAGCGCTCGGCCAGGGCGCTCATCGCGTCCAGGTCGACGGTGTCACCGGACACGTACACCGTCGGTGCCGAATCGTCGTCGGTGTGCAGGAGGAAGCCGGTGACCGGACCGGTGATGGCCTCGGTGCCGACGGGACCGTGGCGGGCGGGGACCGCGGTGATGTTCAGCGGCGTGCGGCCCGGCTTCGACAGGGTCCGGGTCTGCCAGGGCTCCAGGCCGGCGGCTGCGCCGCCGAGATCCTCGGCGCCGGTGGGGGTGGTGAACACCTCCGAGGCACCGGAGGCCACCGCGCGCCCGGCGGTGTCGAGGTTGTCCAGGTGCCCGGTGTGGCTGACCAGTACGGCGTCGAGGGCGGGAAGCTGTGAGGGCTTCAACGCCGGGCCGGCGGTCTTGCGCACCACGACCGGGCCGTCCTGGTGCTCGGTGCCGGCGGCGTCGAAGGTCGGGTCGGTCAGCAGCGTCCAGCCGGCCAGGTGGATCAGTGCGGTGGGGCCGCCGAGCACCGTCGCGGTGTTCGCGGCACGGGTCACGGCAACGTCGGTTACCACAGGTACTCCTTGACGATCAGCGGTTGACTCACTCACTCTGACCGAGTTACTTTCTCTTGGGAAGTACATACCTTCAGGTGAGGTGAGCACGTGCGGGAAAGCAAGCGAGGCAACGTCCGCGATCCCGCCTGCCCCGGCAGGCAGCTGTTCGACCTGGTCACCGCCCGGTGGGCCGCCCTGGTCCTGGTCGACCTCGAGGACGGCCCGCAACGCTGGTCCGAGCTGCGCCGGCGGGCCGGCGGCGTCAGCGACAAGATGCTCGCGCAGACCCTGCGCGACCTCGAAGCAGGTGGGCTGATCACCCGCATCGTGCACACCAGCCGGCCACCGACGGTGCAGTACGCCCTGACCGACCTCGCCCGCGGCGTCACCTCAGCACTGCACCACCTGCAGGACTGGGCCGAACAACACACCAGCGACTACGTCCACCACCGAGGCACCCACACCACCGACTCGACGCCCTGAAAGGGCAGGCTCGGGGTGCACACGTCACCGTGCAAGGCTCACCAGGCCCGTCTCGGGTGCGGTGCGACAAGGCTTGAGAGCTCACGAGGGATCAGAGCCTCGCCCGCGCCGTCCTTCACGTTGAAGCCGAGCGAGCTGCCCACACGGCCGGTCTGGATCGCGTCGCCAGTCGGCGGAGACGACCACGCGACCGCTGGCCGGATCGGTCGACCAGGCGGTAAGAGGTGTTGAGGTCGGCAGTGGCCGCGTCGGCCTGGCGGCACGTCGGACGGGCTGACTTCATCAGTGCCATCCCTTCCTCCAGGAAATGAGGGGGATCCACCGCGGTGAATCCGGAACAAGCCGGTGGGGACTGCGTCCGACGAACGGCGGAGTTGTCGTCGAAATTCGGATGTTGGTGGCCGGAAGAACCATAGATCGGTGATCGTTGTGCCGGTCGGGATCGCTGTCCCCGTCAAGAACTGCCAAAGCCGGTAGTCGCCTGTTCCTCCGAGGTTCACTCAGTATGCGGCGTCGATTTTGGGAAATACGCGGAATCACATCCCGTCGGCTTGATGTCGCGACGGCGAAACCTGATTCTGGACAGGCCCTCTATCGGTACAGCGTCAGGAGAATCGTGTTGAGCAAGGACGGCAGGAAATCGGATCTGCGGCGGAGGCTGGCGAGCGGCGCGCTGGCATGCGGTGCCGCGACCGCGCTGGTCCTCGGGCTGGCCACTCCCGCCAGTGCGAAGACCGTCGGCCAGATCACCAACTGGGCCCCCGGTTACGTGTTCAAGAGCGCCTCACCCTCGAAGGAGGAGGTGTTCAAGACCATCTGGGCCACGGCCTGGCGCGGGTGCCGAATCGAAAGCAACGCGACGAAGTCGGTCGAACTGACGAACTTCCAGCAGTCCGGCCCCAGGGGACTGGTCATCAGCTGGTGGAACTGCCGCGACACCAAATGACGGGACGGGACACGGCATCGCTGGCTCATCCGGTGCCGTGCTAGTCCCCGCACGGAGGAAGACAGGTATGACTCCTCGTCCGGCCGACGTGCGCGCCAGGTCGCGAGCAACGAGCACGTCCACGACGCCGTCGTAGCGGTTGTGGGTCGCCCGTCACGGGGCGGATGCTCGTAGAGATCCGGGATCCGGCGCATCCGGTCAGGAAGTCCCGATCTGTCGAGGCCTCCAGGTCAGCCGAGAGACGCCGCCGGCACCCAAGTTCCGGCGCAGGGTCTCTCGGCTGATCGCGGCGACTGTGCCGTGTTCGAGCAGCTGCGCACGCAGTTCGGACAACCGGACGACGAGCCACAACCGACTGCCGTGCTCGACATGTGGGTGCAGTCCGTTGGCCAGCCGAGGAGAGCAACTTTCGAGGTCGGCTCGATGCCGTGGTGCCGCGTCAGCGAGCCGTTGCCGGCGCTGTTCGAGGCGCCACGAGCTGACGTCGGCGGCGTTTTTCGAAATGGGGTCCGCGATTCACTGATCTCCCAGGTTGGCCTGGGAGATTTGATGAAATTCGTCGGGCGAACAACGGAAAACCAATAGTATATCGGGTGCGGTCATATGCTTCAAATCATGAACGTAATCAGAAGTTTGAACGTCTCGCCCGGTTGGCGCCGTATGTTCCTGTTCGTCGCGGTACTCGCGTTCATCGCCACGATCGCGCCTGCCGCGTCGACCTCGTTGACGCCCCAGGCCGAGGCCGCCACGAACCGCAGGATCTGTCTGTACGTCTCCGGCGCCTCGCAGACGATCAGCGTGCGCGGGCAGGGGACGTTCGCGGTGAGGACCTGGGTCGGAATGAACTACAAGAAGGACGGCGCTTGTCCGCGGGCGTCTTCCGGCGCCGTCAAGAACCTTCCCCTCAACGCCCAGCCCGTCGGGAAGGTCGTCTGCGAGAACTGGGGCCGGCAGATCGGTGCGTCCAGGTACCTCTGGGGTTCCTACGACGTCAGTCCGCAGGCGACGGCGGACCCGTGTACCCAGATGAGGGCCGACGGCCTCGTCGCCTTCAGGGTCCGCGGTAACGGTGTCGCCTACGTCGCCTACTTCGGCTCCTTGAGCTGACCTCGCGGGAATTCGGGTGCGCAAGAGCCCCGGACCAGCCGGTCTGCCACGTCGGCCGGTCTGGGCATCTTGCGCACCACGGCACGTTGGTGGGCGATGCCGTGCGGCGCGGTCAGGCGGTCCATCTCCAGTAGACAGTCCACATCGGACTCGTCGTTGTGCGGTCCGATGCCCGCTCTGGGAAACCTGACATGAGGTTCGCGCGCAGCCGGGCGCGGACCTTCGTGGCGACGGCGAGCAGGGCGCCGCCCGCCTGCAACACGTCGTCGGCCGTGCTCGCGAACGCGATCCGCGGTTCACGGGCGCCGCTCTCGATCTTGGAAACGCAGGTGTGGTGATAACCGAGGCGGGCTGCGAGCTGGACCTGGGTGAGGCCGGCCTCCTCGCACAGCCGGCGCAGCTCCTGCCCGAACTCGTCTCTGCCCGGCGTCATCGTCATTTGTCCGGTATCCCACGCTCATTCGTTCCGGCGCCGGACGCGATTGGTGATCTTATGCGTCCGGCGCTGTGACGTTAATGGCAAATGGTGGTGGTGGTGTCAGTAGTCTTCGCTGCCCGGCGACGGCCTGCTGGATCTTGTCGGTGTTCGTGGCTGCCGGCGTCTCGTCGCGTGCACGAAATCCACAAGCAAAAACCGGAAGGAGCGCCCATTGTGTGGACCAGGGGAGTTCCATCTTCGACACTGCCGGGGAACTGATTTCGACACAGCCAGGACAGATCGAAAGGAACACCATGAAACAACGTGTGCTCACAGGGGCCATCGCCATGACCGGTCTGCTCGCCCTGGGTGCAGCCGTGACGCCGGAACTGGCCGCAGCCTCGGAACCGTCGGTGCGGGTTTCGGTTTGCAACGGCAACAAGCGCGATCAGGCCGTGACCGTCAGCGGAGTGAACCAGAACGGTCAGCGGGTCACGACGAACGGAACGGCGGTGTACCCACCTGGCGTCTGCGGTGTGATCCTCTCGTCGAGGAACGTCTACTGGTGGGCCACTGGTCGGTCCGTGCAGATCCAGCACTGGTTCACGAGTGAAACCCCGAGGAACACGTCCTGCTTCATTCCGAAATCGGCACCCAACGGCTCGACCGTCTCGTGCCGGATCAGGTGATCCGCGTTCACCGCTCGTCCCGCGGGTGAACACGAGGCGTCCGTCCTTTCCATCCCAGGAGACGCCTCCATCGCACGCGCGCACCAACTGGCCATGCCGGGTCCAGGGAGCGACAGACACGTTGGGTCCTTGTGCTGACCGCCTGACCCAACGTGCCCGCCCCACGGGGCGATGTGCCTGCCGTGAGCACCAGGCTCTTCCGCAGCGCCAGGCGCTCGGGCTCGTCGTGTTCGAGCGTGAGGCGCATCCGCAGGTGTGACGCCGCGATCGTGATCCAAACGAACAACGCGATGGCAGCGGACGTGTTGAGCAGGAAGCCGAACACCACGCCGGGAACCGCGTAGTGGGCACGATCGTGCCCACTGCCGACCACAGTGGACGCCGGCACCGCGGTCCTCGGCACGCCGGAAGCCGAGACCCGGCCCCACGAACGCGGTGCATCACCCCGGCCGGAGAGCGAGAACGCCATCCGGGAAGCGGTGTGGAGACCTGAGCTGAGACATGACAGCACGGTGGTCGGCACGATCACGTCGAGCACCACGCCCGCGGCGCGGCCGTTGACATCTCGCAGAGCATCCGCATCACCAGCAGAGCCGAGAGCCGTCTCAATGGCAGCTGGACGTCAGTGAGCGTTACCCGCGGCGGAAACGCACCGGGAGGTAGAGGTCCCACGTGCGGTCATCGGTCGCGGTGAAATCGGCTCTGGTCACGATCGCGCACCGCACGTCGACATCGCATTCGACGCCGTCTGCGATCTTCGGCTGGAGGTCGAGCTGGACCAGGAACGAGCCGTTCGGGCCGTACGGTGAGGTGTGCTCTCCGGTCGCACCGTTCACGATCCGGCGCGAGGTGTTCCCGGCGCCTCTGGGCCCGAGGCATGGAGTAGGACGTGCGGTGAACGTCGCGGGCTTGTGCGGCTTCACCCCGGCCGGAATGGCGCAGAGCGCGACGAAGATGCCCTGGCCGGCGTTGTAGCCCTGTCCCGTGATCGTGGTGGGCACCGACGGCCTGATCGTCGTGGGAGCCGCGAGCGTGAGCCGGTAGGTCGTCCCTCCCGAGTCGACCGTGCGGTGCGCCACGGCGGCAGGATGTGCCTGCGCGGCCATGGGCGTCGTGACAGCCAGGACGGCCAGCATGGCAGTGGCCTTCGCGAGCGTGGAGATCATGTCAGAAGGTTACGGACTCGACGGCGACTTGATCGTCCACTTCGGACGGATTCAGCTTCTTGTGGAAGCCTTTCCGCAGAACGTCGGCGCCGATCGGTGAGTGCTCTCCGCGATTTGCCCGTTGTGGGGTCGTCGGAAGTACTCGTACGCCTTGGGCGGGCTTGGGTGCTGTTGTTCCTCTTGGCGGGTCTGTGGTTGCGGGCCGGTGGCACCGCACCTTCCGGATGGAGTGCGGCACCACTGGCGGACGGAGACACGAGAACAGCGGGTTTCCCGAAATGCTCACCGTTCAGCGGGGAGGGAGTACGTTCGCCCTGAACTGGCCGAGAACGTTGCCCGCGGGAGCGAAGTTCACCACGAGGTAGCTTCCGTTGCGTCCCTGGGCCAGGCCGACGCCGATCCGGTTGGTCGACCTCCAGACCAGCGCGGTGAAGTGCAGCGCGTGGTTCTGGTTGATGTTGGAGCCGTTCCATTCCTGTGAGTAGTTGTAGCCGCGGCCCTCGCCGTAGAAGGCGTCGATGCCATGCCGTGAGAAGCCGTCCGGGTTCTCCCCGCCTCCGGAGCCCCAGAAGATGTCCTCCCCGAACTGGTTGTTGGGCCGGTGCTGTGAGGGGCCACCGCGGGACTGCAGGCGGTTCGCCCAGTCCTGGGCGACCTGGCTGACGGAGGAGTCGAGTCTCACGGGCGGCGCACCGTGGCGGGCGCGGTACTGGTTGATCGTGGAGAGCACGGTGCCCGCAGGGTTGGCTGCCTGCGCGGCAGGTGCCGCTGTGCATATCGTGGCAACAATGGCCATCACGGTGAGAAGAGTTCGCATGATGTGGTTTTGACGCATGTGGCTGAAAGAAGCAACGGGTATTGGGCGGAAATTTGTCTCAACTGGCGGCGGAAGCTTCGGAATTCGAGCTGCGGGCGAACTTCCCGTGCCCGATGTCTGCGGTTTTCCAAAAAAGCGGACGCGGTTCGGTGCTTCGATGATTTCGCGAGATGACGGCGGCTCGCGGGAAGCGCGGCCGCCCCCGTGGTCCTCCAGGTAGGAGCCCGCGCTCCACTGGTGCACCTGCACGGCGATCTTGTTGCGGCCGAGGCGCAGCGCGGTGGAGATGTCTGACTCGGCCTCTCGGCTGCATGCGTTCGATCTCGGCGAAGTCCACGGCCGCCCGTCGTCTCCGCACGACGAGGAAGATCTTCGTGGACGGCGGGAGAAGTCGCCGATGCCGGTGCGGTGACCGGTAGAACGGTCGCCATGAAGCGCTCCGGGTTCGGCACGGCTTTCCTCGCGTGTTCGGCATTGGTGCTGGCCGCGTGCGCCGGCGTTGAGGAAAAGGCCGGTCACGGAATCGCCATCGGCCTCGCAGTGTCCACATTGGACAACCCGTTCTTCGTGGCGATGAAGGACGGCGTCGAGAAGGCCGCGGCCGAGCTGGGCGCCACGGTCGTCGTGGTCAGCGCGGGCAACGACGCCGCAGCCCAAGCCGAGCAGGTGCAGGCGCTCGCCGCGCAGCACGTGCGCGCGATCATCATCAACCCGGTCGATTCCGAGAAGGCGAAGCAGGCGGCCGATGCCGCACATGCGGCCCACGTCCCGTTGGTGTCGGTGGACCGGTCGGTCTACGGCGCCGAGGTCGCGTCGGAGGTGGCCTCGGACAACGTGCAGGGTGGCGCGCTGGCGGCGATCGAGCTCGGCCGTGCCACCAACGGCAACGTCGTGCACCTGCAGGGCGTTCCCGGTGCCTCTGCGACCACCGACCGCGGCGAGGGTTTCGAACACGGCCTCAACTCGGGTGGTCTTGAGGTCGCGATGACGCGGACTGCTCAGTTCAGCCGTGCCCGTGCCACCGAGGTGATGACGGAAGTTCTGCGGTCCGGCACACCGATCAGGGGTGTCTTCGCGGACAACGACGAGATGGCGCTCGGTGCTGTCGACGCGCTCGGGGACCGGGCGGGCAGGGACGTGCACGTGGTCGGCTTCGACGGCACTCCGGAGGCCTTGCAGGCGGTCCAGGACGGCACGATGGCGGCCACCGTCGCACAGCAGCCGGAACTGCTCGGCCGCAGGGCCGTGGAGCAGGCTGTGCGCGCGGCGCGCGGCGCGCGGGCCCAGCAAGTCGTGGACGTGCCGGTGCGAATCGTCACGAAGCAGAACGTGGCAGGGTTCCGGAAATAGCACCTGGGGCCGTCCTGCAACGCCGCTGCCTCTGGTGGTCAGGTCCATCGAGAAGTTTCTCGACCTCGACGACAGCGGGCAACCGCCGCGTACACAGTGGACGGAGCGCGGTGGATCTCCGGGCTCGACCTGTGTGGCACTCCGGCGCTTCTGCACGTCCGCTCCCGTCCACGCGGCAGCCCTGTCGGCGCAGGGTCGCACTCACCCGCAGGAACGTGTTGCCGGCTTCCGCGCCGAACTGGCCGCCGGTTGCCCACGAACGCTCCATCGGTGCGACCGACCAGGTCCCGCGAGTCAGGAGGACGGGGAGCTCCGCCTTTCCACCCCGTCCTCCTGACTTTCGCCCATCAGTAGTGTCCGCGGGGCGAGAACTTCGTCGCTGTCTTGCCGTCCAGGGACCACTCGATGTAGACCAGCTGGTCCGTCGGCATGTGGTTCGGGCACGGGTCGAACTTGACCCGGATCCACTGCGCGTACTCCTCACACGTGATCTTGTAGTACGACTTCGCCCTGGCCGTGGACTGGAGTGAAGCCCGGTTGTTGTTCTCGGGGCAGCCGCCGTCCTTCTTGAAATTCATCGCCCACTGGAAGTTGCTGCGGTTGTTCGCGGTCACGTCCGGCTTGCTGTAGACGCAGACGCGACGATTCGCCGCCGCTTCCGCGCCAGGCGCGATGATCGCGGTGACGCCGACCAAGGCCGCGAGCGCCATGATGGTGGTAGCCGCCCGGCGCGCGAAACTTCTCTGGTGCATTGTGGACTCCGCTCTTCCGGTTGATCCGGATTGCCGCAGACGAAAGGAATCGTGTGAACAGGTCGGCGCCCGAGGAGGACCGGTGGGCGCCGACTCGCTGTGCTCGGTCGGTCTCAGCGCTTCTGCCTGGCGGTCCAGACGAGGCCACCGCTGGAGGCCACCTCGCCCTGCACCTGCCAGGTCTTGTACTTGCACTTGGAGTCGCGCTGGGTGACCTCGGTCTTCACGTACCAGCTGCGCGCCTGGCCGGTGACGATCACCGTGGTGTGTGCGGCCACGTCGAAGCGTCCCTGTTGCGTGCCGGTGACGGTGTGGCCTTCGGTGACCGTGCGGGAGACGCCGAGCTTGAGCGCATCGCTGAACAGGGACCATTGGGCGGAGTACTCGGTCGAGGTCTCGCGCGAGTCAGTGACGATCCTGTCGAGAACCAGCACGGACTGCTTCGAGGTCATGTTCCGCAGCTCGCCGTCGACGACCGTGGTCAGGATCTCGCGCTTGCTGACCACCTTGGCGCGCGTGAACGCCGCGCACGACGCCGCGTTCGCCTCCGGTGCGAACGGGTTCGCCTGAGCGGGCAGAGCGAGCCCCGCCGTGGCGATCCCCAGAGCCAGGCCACTCACGACAAGCGCCCGCACGACGGGCTTTCCAACCTTCACGTCCAACCTCCGATGTTGTGCTGATGTGCCGGGCACGACAGGTCAGGCCCGGTGGGAACCGGGACGCTCGAGGGCATTCGTCGAACGGCCCGGGAGGTGCGACTGTCGGACAGGGACCGCGATCTCGATGAGGACGAGACGTCAGCACTGGCTCGTGTAGAACGCGATGTACTGGACGTCGTTGTCCCACTCGGCCAGGTAGGCCAATTTGTAGCTCGGGGGAAGGCACTTGCGCTTACCCTTGGAGTTCCAAATGTTGAAGCTGTACGGGGTGAGGTTTCTGATCGACGACACAGTGCGTGACTCGGGAAGCGCTGAGAACCGCAGCTTTTTGTTCACCTTGTTCTGGTCGTCCCAGTACCTGCTCTTGAACCCGCCGAAGTTCGTGTCCACGTAGAAGCAGACCTGCCCCTGCTCGCACGGTTGCGCCGCCTGCGCGGGACTGATCGCCACCAGGGAGGTCAGCACCGCGGCGAGAGCAACCAGAAGAACTCGAAGCTTCTTCATACACGTTCCTATCTCGATCTCGTGGATTGAACATGTGCCCGAACGACGGGCACGACGCATGAACGCGCGGCGAGACTCAGCAGTTGGGGACGCCCGAGGCATGCCCGCCGATGACGATCTGGCCGATGTTGTCGTTGATCCAGCCGGGCAGGTCGACGTCGCGACCGGGTGACATCTGGCAGGCCCTGGTGCCCTTGGCCTGCTTCAGACGCACCCAGCTGGAGCTCGAGTTGAGGACGTTCGATCCTCTGGTGCGGGTCCGGTAGGGAGCGCCGTAGGTGCCGTTCTCGACACCAGTCCACACCACGGCTCCACCGTGGTTGGGGTTCTCGAAGATGCACACCAGCCGCAGCCCTTTGCAGTCGTCGACCGGTGCCGCGGAGGCGGTGGCGGCCGGCCCTGCGACCACACCGATCACGGCCGCCAGTGCGCCGAAGGCGATACGTGCGCGCATGACGATCACCTCCACTCGGTGCAGCTCTGGGAGGGCTTGACCTCAATGGACTTCAGCTGGTCCGCGTAGGAGCCCTTGGGCAGCTGGCGCACCGAGTGTCCGGTGTGGATGCAGAGGCTCGCGCCGTCGAACTTGCCGATGAGCCGGAGGGGGTACCTCGTCCGGTTGATGATCGACGAGGTCTTGCGGAAGTCTCCCGTGTAGGTGTAGAGACCGGGCGAGCTTTCCTGCCAGACGATCTTGCCCTTGTAGTTGGCGTCGATGTACGCGCACGCCACTCCGAAGTCCGGGCAGTCCCACACGTCCGCCGACGCGGGGGCTGCCGTGGTCACGGCCGCGAGCGTTGCGATGCTCAGGGCCAGACCGATGCCCGCCTGCTTCTTCAAGATTGACCAGCTCCTCGAGACTCAACGTTCCGGGGAATCCGGTCGATTTGCGACTCTGCATCCCCGTGTCTGTGTGACAACTACAACACAGGGCGGAATGTGGAACATGAAGATAAGCTCAGGAAATAATTCGGAAACCGCATCCGCAGTTTTTCGGAGGGCGTGGCTCGGGTGACCGCTAAAACGATTCAGTCATTGAGGCTCTCGGTAGCGAGGAGATAGCCGATGCCGCGGACGGTGCGGATGAGTGAACGATCGGTGTCGGCGAGCTTGCGGCGAAGTGCCGAGACGAAAGTTTCGACGATGTTCGACTCGCCGTCGAACCCGTAGCACCACACCCGGTCGAGGATGGTCGACCTCGTCACCACTCGTCCGGCGTTGCTCGCCAGCAGGGACAGCAGTTCGAACTCCGTCAGCGTCAGGCTCACCGGCCGGCCGTCGACGCGCACCTGCCGGGCGTCGCAGTCGATCCAGACCCGTCCTGTCTCGAGCGTCGCACCGGGGGCGGGCAGAGATCTCCTCGCCGCGAGCACCTCGACGCGGAGCACGAGCTCGGCCGGATCGCAGTCCGGCCGGACGAAGTCGTCGGCGAGACAGAGCTCGGCGGCCCCTTCGTACCTGGTGATGAACACGATGCCGGGGCGCTCCCGCATGCTGAGCAAGCTCCTGGCCACGGTGCCTGCGGTGAAGTCCGGTTCCAGGGCGCCGAGCAGGACGACGTCGGAGTCACTGCTCTGGACGTGGTCGAGCGTCTGCTCTCCCAGTGGCGCAGCCCTGACCCGCATCCCTGCCGAGCTCAGGTGGTCGCGGACGGCCGTCGCGGCCGACAGCCGGTCATGGGCGACGAGTACGCGCAACGGGCGTCGTCCGGGAACGTCAGCAGGTCTCTTCTGTTGCATGAGCTGTCCAGGCTGTGTCTTCCACCCTGTGTCAGAACCGGGGTGAAGTGGTGGCGGGGTGAGGCGAACTACATATGTACCGCCGAACGCGGCGCCTTGCTCGTCGAGTCGCGTTCGGAGTTTCTCGGAATGCGTCTCGAATGGTGCCCTCTCGCTCGCGTCCCAGAGGGTTCCGCTGGAGGCGAGCTCGTTCGGCGGATTCGACGGGCGTGGTCGCGCAGGCTTTCGGCAAGTTACGCGAAAGATCTCCGAGTTACGGTGAAAGTGGTGGGCGAAGGGGGAATCGGGGCAAAATGTGGTTACAGTCCGTATTCAATTGCACGCGCGTGTACACCCTTGTGGGTGGGTGAGTGCCTGCTCTCGCGAGGATGCCATATCCAGGGGAGGACGCATGTCTCAAGTGAGCGAAACAATTGTCGCCACGCGGCCGGCTGAGCTCGCGGCGACGCTGTCCTGCGATGTGGCGGGGTTGCAGGCGGCCCGCGTGCTCGCCATCTCGGCGCACCAGGAGACGCTCGAGCGCGGGGTGCCGTCCGAGCGCGGCCTTGTCCGGCTACGAGAACTGGGCAGCAGATGGGCTGTGTCGCACTACCTGCTCGACCCGTTGCTGTCGATGCTGCGCGGCGTCACGGAGGAAAGGGCGCACGCGGTGGCGACCGACGGAGGCGGCGTCGAGCTCGCGAACCGCGTTCGCGCGCACGGCGCCCGATTCGCCGGTGAGGTGCTCATCGGGTTCCAGCAGGCGTATGAATCCCGTCCCGAGGACCACGGGAGCGGGCAGGTCGACCAAGAGCTGCTCGCCTCGGCCCTGTTGTGGAGCGACGAGGTGCCTCCGGAGCTGCGGAAGTCGGCGGCCAACAGCTACGGCGTGGTCGCCGTGCGCTGGCCGGATCTGGCGGTGGACGAAACGAACACGGTGCTGCACGGCGCTTTCCAGGCCTGTGCTGGTCGTGGCGTGCTGTCATTGCGCGACGGCGATGACAGCTACGTGCTGGTGCCGGCGCAGGACGAGGCACAGGCGGTGAACCTCTGCAGGCAGGTGCACGGGCTGCTCGGGGGAGCGCCGTGGTTCGCGGTGTCCTGGCGGGTGCTGCGGGAGGTGAGCGACGGCAGGCGGGAGGCGTGTTCCGTGCTCTCGCTCGTGCGTTGCCGGCAACCCGGTGTGTACGGGCTCGACGACGTTCTCGTCGACTACGCGGTGCTGCGGGACCGCGCCGTGACGGAGTCCCTGGTCGACATGATCACCCCGGTCCT
The DNA here is from genome assembly GCF_000955955.1 of Lentzea aerocolonigenes. Taxonomy (GTDB): domain Bacteria; phylum Actinomycetota; class Actinomycetes; order Mycobacteriales; family Pseudonocardiaceae; genus Lentzea; species Lentzea aerocolonigenes_A. Next base: position 27,303 of record NZ_JYJG01000149.1, on the reverse strand, counting down.
TCGACAGGAGATGCTGCTCGCCACGCTGGAAGTGCTCATCGCCACCAACGGCAACCGCAGCAGGTCGGCGTCCCTGTTGCAGATCCACCGCAGCACGCTGGACCACCGGTTGCACCGCATCGAGCAGCTCACCGGGTGTCAGCCGGGTACCGGGCGCGGCGTGCAGGTTCTCGCCTCCGCCCTCATCGCCTGCAGGACGTTGTACGGCGGCGCGAGCCCTGACTCCGGAAGATGAAGGAGACCGGTTCGATCAGGCGCCTTGCGGCAGGGCGGACCCGAGACCGGCTTCCGCGCTGTGGTCCTGCTCCCGCAACGAGTGCAGCACGAAGGCGGTGGTGAGTGTGCGCATGCCCAGCACGCTCGCGGGGCACTGGCCGGTCAGCTGCTCGATGCGCTGCAACCGATAGTCGATGGTGCTGCGGTGGATGATCAGTCGTTCGGCCGCGCGGGTGCGGTTGCCGTCCTCCGTGACCAGCGCTTCGAGGGTCGCCCGCAGGACGGCCGAGTCCATCACCGGCTCGATCAACCGCAGCAGGCGCGAGGCGATCGCGGGGGAGCGGACAGCCGCGTACTCGGCCGGCACGTCATGACGGCGGTAAACGCGGGACGGCAGGTGCAAAGCGGTGACGATGGCCAGCACATCCGATGCCACCTGCAGCCCTTCTGGCACATCGGTCGTCTCCGCCCAGGCCACCGCGGCCCACATCTCATGAGGACGCAGTGCCGCCGAGACGCGTGTGCACACTCGCACCGCTTCTTCCTCCGATTGCACAGGCAGCAGAACACATCCGCTGTCCCCGTGCAGCAGCGCCATCGTGTCAGGACCGCCATGGCGGAGGAATGCGTTCTCCGTCGTGGCGGAAGTCGCTCCGCGAACCTTCAGCGCCACCACCGCGTACGCGGATGGGAACTGCTCGCCGCGCCGCGCCGCCGTTCGTCCGGTCAGTACGTCGAGCGCGAGATCATGCCTGCTCCGCTGCCCGGTGTCACCCGCGTCCTCGTGAACTCCGGCCTGGTTGAACCCACGCACCAGCTCGATGGTCACGTGACTGCAGGCATCACCGAACCGCTTCATCGCGCAGGAGTGCGCATGCAGGTCGACGTGGTCGCTCAACGTGGTCTCGATGAGCCGGCTCGCCATGGTGCTGACGGTCTCGAGCAGGAGATCGAGCGATCCTCCCGAACGCTGCCACTGCTCGCCCGTGTCCCTCACCTCGGCGGCGGTTTTCGCCTCCCAGAAGCTTTCTCCCGCCAGCGCGGCCGCGTAGAGCGGCAGCAGACGCGCCGCGACGGTCTCCGGCGCTGTCGTGGTGCTCCCGGTCATCGGCCACCCCTTCGGATCGTCCGCCCGTGAGACGGGCCTAACACAGACGATACCCGGATGGCGGTTGTTCGAACATGTCCATATTGGACAAGAGTTCTGTTGCGCTCGCTTCGGCCGTTCATCGGCGGCAGGAACGGAGATCACTGCCGTGCGGCCGAGACGGACCATCCCTTGATGGTCGCCATCTTGCCGCCGTCCGGCGACCGACCGTCCACTGTGGCCGGTCTGTCGCCGGACGGGGCGAAGCAGGAGATCTTCACGCACGACATGCTTCCCGGAGAACGGTTCCTTTGCAGTAGTGGACGTCCGGGCACCTGTGACTGACGACCGCAGCACTGCCGCTCACGGCGACGCAGGCGTCATTGGCACGTGGCCTGTCCCATGACGTGCTCCGGGCTGCTCCAGCCGCTGCACCGCTGCCGCGAGTGGTCGAACCAGTCGTGGCCGAACTCGTGCGCGGCGAGAAGGGCTCCGTCCCGGACACCGCTCATGTACAGGACGATCCGCTGTCCTCGGCCCCAGTTGCAGCCGACGACGGTGGGGCTGTTGCCGCATCCCTTGATGTAGCTGTTCGTGCACTCCACCGGGGTGCCTCCGCCCTCGGTCATCCCCTGCCATGCTGCCGCGCCCTTCCTGATCGCCGAGGCGTGGCGTTGGCACGAACTGGTGAGGTGCCAGCTGCGACGGTTCGGCGTGGGCCAGGCGTTCGCCGCCGCCCGGGCATCGGCAGTGGCGGCGCGTTGACCGGGCAGTGGCGGCGCGTTGACCGGGCTCGGCCTCGACGGCCTGCAGCGGGTCGCCTTGCGAGGTGTCCACCTGAAGGTTGGCGAGCGGCAGCGTGATGGCGCCCTGCTGGGACGCGATGGCCTCGGCCTGCGTCGGGTGGGCGTCAAGTCCGACGCCGGCCTGGGTAACCGGGCTCGCGAACGCCATGGCCGAAATGGCGGCGACGATCAGGCCGTACTGAAAGAGGAGTTTCTTCGTCATCGAGTCATCCTCACTGGCAGGGAGAGCGTATTTCTGAGAATATGGCAGCGGAGATACCGCCGCGGCTACCGGCGTTTCTCGAAGAAACATTGTCAATTCTAGAAATCCGTCTCGGGTGCGACGATTGCCGAGTCGCGACCGGTGTCATGCGCCGGGGCCAGTTCGCGCAGTCGACCAGCTGCTCGGATCTCCGGCGCCCGTGCTGGTGCGAGGCTTGACAGTTGTCGCCTTCGTCTTGTCAAACCGGTCTGAGCGACCGTCGATCCTGCACGGTGCGGGTTGATGCCCGGAACTACCAGGAAACCGCGCCGGAGGGCGGGTGATTCGCGCTCAGCAAAGCGCCACGACGCACCGTCTGACCGCGAATTACCACGGCAACGTTGGGGGCTGCACCAGTAGGCAGCCCAACCCGGCGAGTTCGGTCACGAGCGCGTCCGATTGAGGTGAAAGGCTGTCAGCGTCCGGTCGTCGACCGCCAGGGCGGTGCCGTCGTCGGCCGGGGCGAGGTGGATCGAGTCGACGAGTCGCAGGGCCTGCTCAGCCGACGTCGAGTGCCGCCTCCGTTGCCAGGAAGTCGAAGTGCATGCCGGTCAGGCCGTTGCCGGCGTCGAGGTGAATCCCGGCCGCGCTCTCGTTGAGCAGGCAGTTGAGGCTCCAGTCGGCCGGACAGGTCCGCGGGGAAGATGCGTGAGCGTCGGTGATTCCGGCCGGCGCTCCAGCAGGGAACAGTCTCAAGTGGAGTCTCGTCGATTCGGGACGCGGGGTCCTGTCTCACGGGTCCCGCTCGGGATCACCCCGCGGTGGTGGTGATCCCGAGACGGCACGGCTTTGCGAGCGATCACGTTCGATCGCGGCACAGAGACGAGCGGGCGCGAGGACGTTCGTCCACGACGGACTGTCAGTGCTTGCACTCCAGCACAGCCTGGAGATTTCCGTTGGGCGTGTCGACCAGACGCTGCCCTGCGGTGCCACGCTGCTTCTTGCACAGCGCCGCCAGATCAGCGAAGTCGTTGTGCTGGGGGAATTCCTCGGCGGTGCGCTCCGGCCCGCGCAGCCAGTCGGTACGCCCGGCCTGTGCAGGGAGACTGGACACCGCGGTAGCCGCGGCAGCGAGTGAGAGGATGACAAGGCCCTTGCGGACGACCCCGTTCGTCAGGCGCATGGACGTTCCTTTCGAGAGATGACTGCACGAGTAATCCCGGCTGCGATCCTCGCGTTGGGACGATGGTCATCGTAGGTCGAGACCGACCTCCGCAGACCTGCGTGCCCTGCACATCCACCTGTTTGACGAGTATTTTGCGCGGCACGATGAGCCCGGGTTGTCAGGCCCGCCGCAGTGGTCTCGTTACTGTTGGTGGGCCACCACGAGACCATCACGACGGCTCGCGCGCAGGCCTGCGTGGTGGAGCTCGTCGTCGAGCTGGTCTTCGCCCATCGTCCACCACTGGTGTTGCATCGTCCGTTCGGAGAGCAGGTTCGTGCCGTCGTGGACGCGGTAGGTGACCCGCCAGGTGACCTGGTCCACTCCGGACGGTTCGGCCGACCCGGACGCGCTGTAGCGCAGGCGTCCGACCGCGGCCTCGCCGAACGGGCTTTCCGGGATGCTGGCGGGGCGGTCCGGCGGCTGCAGTGTGAACACGGCGGGTGCGCCCGGTGCGAGCGAGGCCGCGATCCGGCTCCACAGCGCGGCTCGGTCTGCAGGGCTCAGATGGCCGAGCATGTTGATCCCCACCACGGCGCCGAGTCGTGGTGGCAGTTCGGCGTCCTGTACGCCGGTGGGCAGCACCGTGACCCGCTCGGCCAGTTCCGGGTGGTCCGCGAGCCGGGAGAACAAGCTGATGCGCAGCGACGGTGACGGCTCGATCGCGATGATCTCGTGTGCCGGCAGGGCTTCTCCGATCGTGGGCAGGCCCAGGCCCGTGCCCGTGCCGATGTCGACGACGGGGCCGTCGCCCGCCTGTCGCAGGATCGCGTGCAACGCCGGGCCGATCGCGGACCAGTAGGGCTTGGTGATGAGGTCGAAGTGTTCGGCCGCGCCGGCGTACGAGTCAGGCATCTGGGTTCCTCGGTCGAGTGATCGTCATTACCTAGCGATAACGACATTCATTATCGTATACCTGGTGAGGCCCTTCGCCGGACGCGAACGGGTGAGCGTTGAGACGTTCTGTCACAGGAGGTGGCATGTCCTCGTCCATGCGGTGTGAGCCGAGCGAGTCGAAGCGGGGTGAGGTCGGTTCGTGTGTGGCCGAGGTGCTGGGCATCAGCAGGGACGACCTCGTTCCGGACGTGCCGTTGACGAGCCTGGGGCTGGAGTCCTTCCTCGCGGTCCGGTTGCGGCGGCGGTTGCGCGACAGGCTGGGACTCGATCTGCCGCTGACCGCGTTCCTCGGGCAGGCGTCGCTGCTGTCGTTGGAGGCTCTCGCCGACGGGCGTCCGGAGAACGAGGAATCTTTTCCGCTGACCCCGGTGCAGGCCGCCTACTGGGTGGGTCGTGATCCGGCTTTCCCGCTTGGTGGTGTCGCCACCTTCTACTACTACGAGTACGACCGGAATCCTGTTGCCGCGGACCAGGAAACGGATCTGAAGCGCCTGGAGGAAGCCTGGAACGGGCTGGTCGCCTGGCATCCGATGCTGCGCATGGTCGTCGGGAACGACGGCAGGCAGCGGACCGGTCCCGCCGGGCGGCCCCGCCGGTTCGGTGTCACCGACCTGCGTGCCGCGGACCAGCAGGAGTGCGACCGGGTGCTCGCCGAGCTCAGGCACCGGAAGTCGCACCAGGTGCTACCGCCGGACACCGGGCCGTTGTACGACGTGCACGCGACGTTGCTGCCGGACGGGCGCACCCGAATCCACTTCGGGGTGGACGTGCTCGCGCTGGACATGGCGAGCTGGCTGTTGCTGATGCGGCAGTGGCGGGTGCTGGCGGACGATCCGGCGGCACCCTTGCCCAGTGCACCGACGACTTTCGGCGAGCTCGTCCGCCGCCGGGACACCGACCCGCAGCGCAGGGAACAGGTGGAACAGGACGAGCACTACTGGAGGACCCGCGCGACACACCTGCCGGGCGGTCCGGGGTTGCCGTGGACGAGGTCCGCCGAGGAGATCGGCGTTCCGAGGTTCACCCGGCACGAGGTCCGGCTCGACCGTCCCGCCTGGGCGCGGCTGCGCGACCGGTCGGCACGTGAGGGCATCAGCCCGACGGCGCTGCTGCTCGCCGCGTTCGCGCTCGTGTTGAACCGCTGGGGCGCGCGCGATCCGTTCTGTCTCAACGCGACCCTGTTCGACCGCCCCGACGAGCCTGGCCTCGAGCACCTCGTCGGTGACTTCACCACCACCGCGCTGATCGCGTTGCCCGCCGTCGATCCGTTGGACTGGCCGGGTTTCACCGACTATGCGCGCAGCGTCAACCACCAGTTCTGGGCCGACCTCGACCACCGGTCGGTGTCGGGGGTCGAGGTGATCCGCGCGCACGGCGATCGGCGGGTGATCGACGGCGCCCCGCCCTATCCGGTCGTGTTCACGAGCGGCATCGGGCTCGGGGCCGACGACGAGCCCGCGGCGGCGTGGCTCGGTGAAGAGGTGTTCGGGGTCTCCCAGACACCGCAGGTGCTGCTCGACCACATCGTGTGGGAGGAGGGCGGGGAGCTGCGCGTCGCGTGGGACGCCGTCGACGAGGCCCTGCCGCCGGGGCACGTGGACGGCATGGCCGCCGCGTACCTGCGACTGCTGAGGCGTCTCGCCGATGACGACGGTGCCTGGCAGGACCGTTGCCTCGGCTGGGATCCCACCTTCGCCGAGGCCGAGCCGCTCGACCGCGCGCCTTTCGGACCGGTCGGGGAGCTGCTGCACGATCCGTGGCGAAGCGTGGCGAGGCGCGCGGACGGGACAGTGGCCGTGCTGCAGGACGGTGTCGCCGTCACGCACGGCGCGCTGATGGCGGCGGCTGGAAACGTGGCGAGCCACCTGGTGGCACACGGGGTTGGTCCAGGCGACCTCGTCGCGGTGGTGTGCGCCAAGTCCGCCGACCAGATCACCGCGGTGCTGGGCGTCTCGCTCACCGGCGCGGGTTACGTTCCGGTGGAGCCGTCCTGGCCCGCGGCACGACTGGAGTCGATCTGCGCGCGAGCCGAGATCCGGCACCTGGTCACCAACGTGGAGTTGCAAGCGCCGCAAGGGACATCGGTGCATCGCATCGACGAGATCGAGCCCGGTGAGGCGATTCCTGGCAAGCCGCGTGCCGACGAGCTGGCCTACGTGATCTTCACCTCGGGTTCGACCGGGCTGCCGAAGGGTGTCGCCGTCGAGCACCGGATGGCGCGGTGCACGGTCGACGATGTCGTCGACCGGTTCGGCATCGGCCCGCACGACCGGGTGCTCGCCTTGTCCGCGTTGAGTTTCGACCTGTCCGTGTTCGACGTGTACGGCGTCCTGGGCGCGGGTGGTGCGCTGGTCCTGCCGTCGCCGGATCGGCAGCGTGATCCGCAGCACTGGCTGGAGCTGCTCGCCGCGCACCGGATCACCGTGTGGAACACCGCACCCGCGTTGCTCGAGATGCTGGTCGACTACGCGGAGGCCGACCCGGAGGCGGCGGCGCGGGACCTGCGGTCGCTGCGCCTGGTGATGCTTTCCGGCGACTGGATCCCGGTCTCCCTGCCCGACCGGCTGCGCGCCCTGGCGCCCGAGGTCCGGTTCATCAGCCTCGGCGGTGCCACCGAGGCCGCCATCTGGTCGATCTGCCACCCGGTGGAGGCGGTGGACCCGGGGTGGCCGAGCATTCCGTACGGCCGGCCGTTGCGCGGTCAGAGCTTCCAGATCCTCGACGAGGAGGACCGGCCGGTCCCGGTGGGCGTCGCGGGCGAGCTGCACATCGGGGGCGGTGGGGTCGCCCGCGGGTACATCGGCGACTCCACCCAGACGGCCGAGCGCTTCCGCACGCATCCTGTTCTCGGGCAACGGCTCTACCGGACCGGTGACCTCGGTCGCTGGCGGCCGGATGGCACGATCGAGTTCCTCGGCCGGGTCGACCGTCAGGTCAAGGTGCGTGGCCACCGGATCGAGCTCGGCGAGATCGAGGCCGTGCTCGCGCGGCAGGACGGGGTGCGCCGAGGCGTCGTGTCGGCGCTGCCCGGTCCCGACCAGCGGCCCCGGCTCGTCGCCCACGTCGTCGCGGACGACGGGTGGGACGAGCGCCGCACCGTGGCGGGCCTGGCGCAACGGCTGCCGGACTACATGATCCCCGCGCGGTTCGTGCTGCTCGACGCGCTGCCCGTCACCGCGAACGGCAAGGTCGACCACTCGGCGCTGCCCAACCCCTACGCGGCCAAACCGGCGCCGGTCGCTCGCGTGGCCGAGGAGCCCCCGACCGACCTGTGGACGGCCATTCGGGGTGAGGCGGAGAAGCGGGGGCTCCGGCTGTCCGTGGTCGTGCACCCCGGTGAGCTTCCGCCGGCGCAGGCGCTGTCGGCGGCGGGGGAGTGGGCACGCTCGGTGTCGGGGGCCGCCGCACAGGCGGGCGTGGTGCTCGCCGAGGGCCTGCCCGTCGACGGGCTGATCGAGCTGGCGCCGCTGCCCGGCACACCTGCCGTGGTCATCGCTCCCCGTGCTCCCGAACCGCCCGCCGCGAGCAGTTCCGCCGCCGCGCCGGACGAACCCGTTCCGGTCGTCGCCGACGCCGGGGTGCTGGAGGCGGTGCGCAAGGTGTTCACCGAACTGCTCGGGCGGACGGTCGATCCGGACCGGGCGTTCTTCGACCTGGGCGCGACCTCGCTGAACCTCGTCGTGGCACACCGCAGACTGCGCGCCGAGCTGTGCGAGACGTTGTCGGTGGTCGATCTGTTCGCGCACAACACAGTTCGAGCCCTCGCCGAGCACGTCACCGGCACACGGGGTCCCGTCGTCCGTGCCGCCGGTGGCAGGGCGTCCGACCGGCGGCAGGCCAGGGCGATGGCGGCGGAGCTGGCCCGATGAACCAGCCTCTGCTCGCGGTCACCGCTGTCAGCTGCCGATTTCCCGGCGCGCCGAACGCCTCCGAGTTCTGGCGCCTGCTCGCCGGCGGACGGGAAGGGCTCACCAGGCTGACCGAGGCCGACCTGCGGCGAGCGGGCGTTCCGGCGTCGCTGCTCGGCCATCCCTCCTACGTTCCGGTCGCGGGGCTCATCGAGGGGCAGGACCTGTTCGACCCGGCGGCGTTCGGGCTCACCGCGAACGAGGCGGCGCTGCTCGATCCCCAGCAGCGTCTGTTCCTGGAGTGTTGCTGGCACGCACTGGAGTCAGCCGGACACGGGCACGGTGCGGGAGCGGGCGCCGTCGGGGTTTTCGCGGGCGCCGCGCACAGCGCGTACCTCATGAGCAACCTCGCGCACCGCTACAGCCCGGTCGGCGGTGGTGCCGATCCGGTCGGCAGCCTGCAGACCGCGATGGCGACCGTCACCGACTACCTTCCGCTGCAGGTGGCACATCGGCTCGACCTGCGTGGGCCCGCCGTGGCGGTGAACTCCACCTGTTCGACCTCGCTGGTGGCGGTGCACCTCGCCGCACAGTCGCTGCTCGCGGGCGAGTGCGACACCGCGCTGGCGGGCGGTGTGTCGTTGACGGTGCCACAGGGCCAGGGGTACCTGCACGTGCCGGACGCGATGTTCTCGGTGGACGGCCGAACTCGCGCGTTCTCCGCCGACGGCACCGGGATCGTGTACAGCCAGGGTGTCGGCGTGGCGGTGCTGCGCCGGCTCGACGACGCCATCGCCGACCGGGACCCGGTTCTCGCGGTGCTGCACGGCAGCGCGGTCAACAACGACGGCGCCTCGAAGGTCGGGTTCACCGCACCCTCGGTCTCCGGGCAGGCACGGGTGATCGCCGAGGCGCTCGGTGTCGCGGGTGTCGGCCCTCGCGAGGTCTCCTACGTCGAGGCGCACGGCACCGGGACGAGGCTCGGCGACCCCATCGAGGTCGCGGCGTTGAAGAAGGTGTTCGGCGCGGGACCCGCGTGGTGCGGCCTGGGCTCGGTCAAGAGCAACATCGGGCACACGAACTCGGCGGCGGGCATCGCCGGGTTCATCAAGACCGTGCTGGCGTTGCGGCACGGCCTGATCCCGCCGACGTTGCACGCCACACCGGTGAATCCCGATCTGGGCCTCGACGGCTCGCCCTTCGACGTGGTCACCGAGGCGCGGTCCTGGTCCGGTGTGCGGCGTGCGGGCGTGAGCTCTTTCGGCATCGGCGGAACGAACGCGCACGTGGTGCTCGGTGAACCGCCCGTCCGTGCCGCGACGCCGAAGGCGGACGTGCCGCGCCTGATCGTGCTGTCCGCGCACGGCGAACGTGCGCTCTCCGCCGCCGCGTCCGCGCTGGCAGGCGCCGACGAAGACCCGGCCGACATCTCCCACACGCTGAGGAACGGCCGCAAGGCCCACCGCACCCGGCTGGCGGCAGTGGTGAGCGGTCACGACGAGCTCGCCCGTGTCCGGGCGGTGTCCGGCCGGGAAGCGGGTGACACCGCGCCTCGGGTGATCTTCGCCTTCCCCGGTGGAGGCAGCCAGCATCCGGGCATGGGAGCACAGACCTACCGCAGCGAACCCGAGTTCGCCGCGGTGATCGACGACCAGGCCGAGCTGCTGATCCCGTTGCTGGGCGCCGACATCCGCGACGTGGTGCTCGGATCGGACGCCGAGCTGGCCCGCGACCCCGCGGTCGGTCTGCCCGCGCTGTTCGCGGTGTGCCTGGCGCAGGCGATCCTGCTGCGCACGTGGGGGATCACACCGGACGTCCTGCTCGGCCACAGCCTCGGTGAGTACGCCGCCGCCACGGTCGCGGGCGTGTTCAGCCCCGCCGAGGCCGCCGAGGTCGTCGCCGCCCGTTCGATCGGGATGGCGGAAGCCGCGGGACGGGGCGTGATGCTGGCGGTCACCGCGGACGTGTCGTACGTGCGCGCCGCGCTGGCCGCGCATCCGTCGATCGACCTGGCCGTGATCAACACCGAGGACGCCTGCGTCGTCGCCGGGCCCCGTGACGACATCGCCGTGTTCGCCGCCGCGCTGAAGGGCGAAGGCATCGACAGCGAGGAGCTTTCGCTCGACGCCGCCGCCCACTCCCGTCTGGTGGAACCGGCCGTACCCCGCCTGCGGGCGGCGTTGACCCGACTGCGCCCGAACCCGCCGGCGCTGCCGGTCGTCAGCACTCTCACCGGCAGGCTCGCCACCACGGAGCTCACCGATCCCGAGCACTGGGTGAACCACCTCCGCTCGACGGTCGACTTCTCCGGCGCACTGCGTGCCGCGGTGCAGGACGGGCCCGCCGTGCTGGTCCAGATCGGTCCTGGGGCGAGTCTCGCCGCTCTCGCCCGCAGGCACGGACTGCCCGGTCTGATCGACACCGTCGCCGGTTTTCCCCGTGACGGCGAGCGGGCGGCGATGCTGGGCGTCGCGGGAACGCTGTGGTCGCGCGGTGTGCCGGTGGACCTCGCGGCGGTCGACCGCGCCGGGGGTGCGCGCGTCGCCCTGCCCGAGTACCCGTTCGACCGTCTCCGCTGCTGGGTCGACCCGCCGGAGAACATGCCCGCCACGGCTTCCGGCGCGTCCGTCGACGAGCCGTTGCAGCTGCCGACCTGGAACCGGGCGGAGCCACTGCCGAGCACGACTCCGATCGAAGGACGCTGGCTCGTCGTCGGTGACGACGACGGCGTGGTCAGGGCGGCGTTGACCGCACGAGGCGCGGAAGTGCTGTCCGAAGTGGACGGTCAGGGGCTCGACGGTGTCGTGTCGCTGGTGGGCGCGCGGCGATGTGATGGCGTGGCGGAACACGTCGAGTGGACGGTGCGGGAGACCGGGCGGATCGCCGCGGCGGTGGCCGAGCAGCCACCTCGGTACTGGGTGCAGGTGACGGTCGGGGCACAGCAGGTGGAGAGCGCTGATCGGCCCGATGCCGCGGTGGCCTCCGTGCTGGCCCTGCCGAGGGTGCTCGCCCAGGAGATGCCCGCGCTGCACTGGCGGTCGCTCGATCTCGACGGTGAGGTGCGTCCGGACGTGATCGCGGCCGAGGTCGCCGACCTGTCGCGCGACGGCGGTCGTCCCGCGGAGATCGCCGTGCGCGGAGCATTGAGGTGGCGGCGAGGCATGACGGTGTGGCGTCCCGACGACCGTTCGGTGCCGGGACTCGGCGTCGTCCTCGTCATCGGTGGGGGCGGCGATGTCGGGCTCACCACGGCCGAGCACCTCGCATCCGCCCACGGCGCCACCGTGGTGGTGACGTCGCGAACTGCGGCGGGTGATCGGGCCCGGCGCGTCGGCGAGCTCGCGGAGCGCGGTCTTGCCGTCTCCCTGCGCCAGGTGGACGCCTCCGACCTGGAGGCCACCAGGGCGCTGCTGACCGAGCTCGTCGCACTGCACGGGCGGATCGACCTCGTCGTCCACGCGGCCGGAGTGGTGGCGTCGGCCGGAGTCGGTCCACTGAGGACACTCGGGCCCGACGTCGTCCAGGCGCACGTCCGCGCCAAGGTCCGCGGCGCGTTGGTGCTGGAGGAGGCGCTGGCCGGGTTGCCGAGCAGGCCGAGGGCCGTGCTGCTGATGTCGTCGGCGACGACGCTGGTCGGTGGCCTCGGGCTCGGGCCGTACGCGGCGGCCAACCGCTTCCTGGACGCGATGGCGGAACAACGCAGGGGTGACACCACCACGTGGTTCAGCGTCGCGTGGGACGGGTGGCGGGTCGGTCCTGATGGCGGTGAGCGCACGGTGGCGATCTGGCACTCGCTCGGCGCGCGGGACGGCATGCGTTCGCTCGACCGGCTGCTGGCCGCGGCGTTCCACGGGCACCTGCCGCCGGTGATCGGCGTGTCACCTGGTGACCTGAACGAGCGGATGGCCGTCCAGTCCGGGAACGGCGCGGAAATGCCCGAGTCCTCCGGCGACAGCGAGAAACTCCTCTGTTCACTGTGGACGGACGTGCTCGGGTTCGAGGTGCGCGACACGAACGCGGACTTCTTCGCGCTGGGCGGCCACTCGTTGCTCGCCACCGGGATGCTGGCGCGCCTGCGGGACGAGCACGGCGTCGACCTGCGGCTGAGCGACCTGCTCGCGCAGCCCACGATCGCCGGGCTGGCGCCCCTGGTTTCGGTGCGGGCGCCGGAGCGACCCGTGACCCGGCCGGAGCCCGCGCCACGCGAGGAGGACGACTTCCCGCTCACCCCGGTGCAGCGTGCCTACTGGGCAGGCCGGAACAACGCCAGGCTCGGCGGGGTGGCGTGCCACTTCTACCTGGAGTACGACTGCCAGGACCTCGACCTCGACCGATACCAGGCGGCCTGGCGCGCGGTGATCGACCGGCACCCCATGCTCCGCACCGTCGTCACCCGGGAAGGACGCAACCTGACGTTCGACCGGGTGCCCCCGTACCGCATCCGGCGCCATGACCTGACGAGGACCGAAGAACCGCAACGGGAGCAAAAGCTCGCCGCCCTGCGCGAGCGGATCGCCCACCGCGTGCCGCGTCACGACCGCTGGCCGTTGGTGGAGATCCAGGCGGCCACGCTGCCACGGGGCAGGACCCGGTTGTTCATCGGGGTCGACGTCCTCGTCTGCGACGTCGCGAGCTATCTGATCGCCGACCGCGAGGTCCGGCTGCTCTACACGAATCCGGCGTATGACCTTCCCGCACTGGGAGTCACGTTCGCCCAGTACGTGGCAGAGGCGGAACGCGCGGCCTCCGCGAGCGAGTCGGCGCGTGCCCGCGACTACTGGCTCGCCCGCCTGCCCGGCCTGCCGGAGGCACCGGTGCTGCCGGCCGCCGGCAGTCCCGGCCCGCGGCGGTTCCACCGCCTGGCCGCACGCCTGGAGCCAGAACGGTGGAACGCGGTGAAGCGCAGGGCAGGCGAGCTCGGCGTCACCCCGACCGCCGTGCTGCTGACCGCGTACGCCGAAGCACTCGGCGAGTGGTCGGGAACCGAACGGTTCGCGCTCACGCTGACCCGCTACGACCGTCGCCAGGTGCATCCGGACGTCAACCGGCTGGTGGGTGACTTCACGACGTTGCAGATCCACGAGGTCGAGTCGGCCACCGCGGGGACCTTCGGTGAACGGGCCCGGGCGACGCAACGACGCCTGTTCGCCGACCTCGACCACGGCGCGTTCTCCGGCCTCGACGTTCTGGCGGAGAAGTCGGCGAGTGACGGGAAGAGCTGTCTGGTGCCGGTGGTGTTCACCGGAGCCGTCGGCGTCGAGGACCTGCTGGAGGAACCGCACGACCTCGACTGGGCCGGCGAGCAGGTGTACGCGGTCAGCCAGACCCCGCAGGTGGTGCTGGACCACCAGGTGTACGTGCAGCGGGGAGCGCTGCTCGTGCAGTGGGACGTCCTTGAGCCCGAGGTCGATCCGGTGCGGGCCGAGCAGGTCTTCGGCCGCTACGTGCGACGTCTGCGCGAACTGGCCGGGCCGCCGGACAACGCGATCGTGTTCCAGCAGGGCACCACACGGCCGTTGTTCCTGCTGCACCCCTCCGGCGGAGATGTGCTCTGCTACGCCGAGCTCGCCGGTCAGCTCGGCCAGCACCAGACCGTGGTCACCCTGACCGATCCCGAGCTCGCCGGGCTGGACGCGCCGCGGGACATGCCCGCGTTGGTGCGCCAGTACGTGGACGCCGTTCGCGCCTGCCAGCCCGAGGGGCCCTACCGGCTCGGTGGCTGGTCGATGGGCGGAACCGTGGCGCACGAGGTGGCGGTGGAGCTCACCAGGGCGGGAGACGAGGTCGAGCTCGTCGTTCTGATCGACTCCAACCTGCCGCAGCACATCACCGAGATCACGCCCGCGCCGGGGAGCGACGTCGACGGCGAGGTGTGCCTGCGCTTCATGCGTTCGCTGGAAGCCGCCCGCGGGATCGACCTGGGAGCCGACGACGCACTGGCCGCACTCACCCCCGCGGCCAGGCGGGAGGTGATCGCGGCGCGGCTGCGCGACCACGGTCTGGGCGCCTCCACGACCGACCTGCGGCTCTCGGTGTTCGCGCGGCATCTGCGGATGCTGGCCGATCACGCCGCCCGCCCGCTGGACGCCGCGACCAGGGTGCTGCTCTTCCGCGGCTGCCGCCCGTCACCGCGCAACGCCGGGATCGGCATGGGCGTGGACGACGTGTCCTCCGCCGACCTCGGCTGGACGCCGTACGTGGACGGTCACCTCGAAACCGTCGACGTCGACGCCCACCACTATTCGGTACTGCAGGAAACCGCCGTCGGTGTCATCGCCGCCCGGCTGCGTGACGAGCTCGAGGAGAGCGATGTCTGACCCTCGCCCGATCATCGACGTGATCTCGTCCCACCCCTGGGTCGGCCGAGCCCGCCACACCGGTGACGAGGTCGTCGTCCGGCCGCACGCGGACGCGGTCGCCGTGCGGCCGGTGCTCGGCGACCTGGTGCGCGAGCATCTCGAACACTGGTCCGAGGTCTATGAGTGGATCTACCTCACCTCGGACGGTCAGCCGCCGGAGGCGGACCTGTCCGGCTGGCGCGCGTCGGACACCGGTGAGCCGTTGCCGCGCGAGCACATGCTCGAATGGATCGACCGGACCGTGGAGCTGGTGCGCGAGGGCAACCCGCGGTGCGTGCTGGAACTGGGCTGCGGCACAGGTTTGCTGCTGCGCCGCCTGTGCACCGATGTCGAGCACTACGTGGGCACGGACGTGTCCGAGGCGGCGGTGGAACGGCTGACGGCCGCCGGACTGCCCGGTGTCAGCGTCGTGCTGGCGGCCGCGCACGAAAGCGGGTCGTCTCAGGTCGTCACCGCGCTGGCGGGCAGGCGCCCGGACTGCGTGCTGATCAACTCGGTGACCCAGTGCTTTCCCGGCAGGGACTACCTCGACGCGGTCGTCTCCGACGCGCTGGCGGTCGTCGCGGACGGCGGAAGAGTGATCATCGGCGACTTCCGGCACGCGGGGCTGGCCGGGCGGTACTACCGGTGGTTGTCCTCCGACGACCAGGACGCGGCCCGCCGCGCGGCCGCGGACGAGGAGTTCGTGTTCGACCCGAAGCTGCTGGCCGAGATCGCCACCCGGTGCGAACGCCCGGTGACGATGTCGGTGCGGGCCAAGACGATGACGGCCGACACGGAGCTGACCCGTTACCGCTGCGACGTCGTGCTGCACGTGGCGCCGCCGGCTGTGCCGGCCGGTGGAGGCGAGACCCCGCTTCCGAACGCGCTGCTGTGCGACGACCCCGGAGGCGTTGCGCCGCACGTGCTTCGCGAGCGCATCGCGGGTACGGGCGCGATCGTCGGGCTCGACCTCGACGACCCCACCCGGCTGCGGGTGTGCGCGCCGTCCGGCGACCCGGTGGACCTGATCCCGCCCGCGGGCCCCGCGCCCGCCGACCCGATCGTCCGGTTCGTGGCCGGACGGCTCGCCGAGGCCGTCCGCGACCACCTCGCGAGGGTCCGGCCCGGTGAGCCGCAGCCTGCCGTACGCGTGGAGTGGGACGGCACGCGATGACGTCGTTCGAGATGGCCGCCGACGCTGGAACGGAAGCGTTGCGGGAACACGATCTGACCGATCTCGCGGCTCACATGCGGCGGCTCGACGAGACCGCGTTGCTCGGGATCACCCGTGCCCTGAGCGCTGACCGCGCGCTCGTGGCGGGCGAGCCCCGGTCGGCGGAGGAGGTGATGCGCGCACTGGGGGTCGTGCCGCGACATCACTGGATCGTCCGGCGCTGGCTGCGGGTGCTGGTCGAGGAAGGCAGGCTGACCGGGGACGGCCGGTACCGCGGCCTGGTGGTGGCCGGGGAGGCCGAGTTCGCCGCGTCCAGGGCGGCACTCGACGACGCGCGGCGGGCGCTGGGCTATCCGCCGGAGCTGACCAGGTTCTTCCTGCAGTCCATCGACTGCCTGCCGCTGCTCGTGCGCGACGAGGTGTCCGTGCAGAACATCATGTTCCCGGACGGGGACTTCGCCACCGCGCTGGGCACCTACTCGCACAACATCATCAGCACCTACACCAACCGCGTCGCGGCCGTGCTGGTGCGGCAGATCGCGCGGGCGGGTGCACGACGCGTGCTCGAGGTGGGCGCGGGGATCGGCGGCACGACCGCGGGTGTCGTCGAGGAGCTGGAGCGCGCCGGTCTGTCCGGAGTGGACTACGAGTTCACCGATCTGAGCCGGTTCTTCCTGGTTCCCGCGGCCGAGCGGTTCGCCGACCGGCCCTGGATGCGGTTCGGCCTGTTCGACGTCAACGCCGAACCGGACCGGCCGGAGCAGTCGGTGGACCTGATCATCGCGGCGAACGTGCTGCACAACGCGCACGACGTGGACGTCGTGCTGGCCCGGCTGCGCGGGCTGCTGGCGCACGGTGGGCACCTGGTGATCATCGAGTCGTGCCGGGAGCACTACCAGGTGATGACGTCGATGCAGTTCCTGATGTCCGGCAGGGTCGGTGAAGCCAGGCAGGACTTCACCGACTTCCGTGCGGGCACCGACCGGATCTTCCTCACCGAGCACGAGTGGGTGGAGCGGTTGACGGCAGGCGGGTTTCGGGTGGGGCCGGTGCTGCCGGGTGCCGGCAGTCCGCTGGCACCCTTGGCACAACACGTCTTCACCGCCTGCGTCTGACCAGTTCTCCTGCCTGGAGCACGGCGCAGGAGAAGGTGAACCCGTTGCCCACGCCGAGCAGGACGACGACGTCGTCCTGCCTCAGCCTGCCGGAGCGCAGCACGTGGTCGAGCCCGAGCAGCTGGTCCACGGCACCGACGTGGCCGGTGCGCAGCCCGAACTCCAGCAGCGTGCGGCGCGGGTCGAGCCCGAGCGGGTCCAGGTAGGACCTGGCGGCCAGCGCGCGGCCGAAGAACGGCGGCACCACCCACCTGGCTTCGGCCAGCGTGTGCCCTGCTTCGGCCAGTGCCTGGTCCAGCACCCGCCTGGTGCCCTCGACGGTCCGCCGCACCGCGGCCCCGCGATCACTTCCCGCGCTCGCCCGTTCGGTCTCGAGCCGCGGGTCGGAGAAGGAGGCGACCGAGAGCAACCGGAGCTTTCCCGGCGTCCGGCCGAGCACCGCCGCCGCGGCGCCGTCACCGACCACGATGCCCGCGTCGACGTTCCAGCGGTCGATGCTGCTTTCCGGGAACTGGTCGGCGACGGTCACCAGTGCGCACGTCATGTCCGGCCGTCCGGACAGCACGCTCGCCGCCAGTTCCAGCGCTGCCACCGACCCGTTGGACAGCGCCGACATCTCCAGCGTCAACCCGTGCAGCTCGGGACCGACGACCTCACCGGCGATCTTGCAGGCGGCTGACGACAGATCAGGTCCCTGTACGTAGGCACCGGCGTGCAGGTGCAGGCCGGGAACGGGGTTCCCGGCCTGCGTCATCGCCATCCGCGCCGCGTCCACCGCCAGCTCCGGCGCGGTGCGCGAGGACTCCGAGACCGACACGATCCCGGTCTTCTCCGCACGGTGCGCCGGGCAACGGCCTGCCGCGACGGCGTCGTCGATCGGGACCAGCTCGCCCAGCACCCCACCCGTGCCCTGGATCCAGAGATCGTCGAATCTCACGACCCCGACCCGTCCAGCAGCGCGGCGAGATCCGCGAGCACCGGAGATCGCAGGAAGTCCCCGGGAGACGGTGTCGTCGCGCGGTCACGGCCCAGCCTTCGCAGCATCCGGATGGCCATCAGCGAGTCGCCGCCCAGCTCGAAGAAGTTCGCCGACCGATCCACTTCGGACAGTCCGAGGATCTCGGCCCAGACAGCGGCGACCTCCAGCTCGGCGTTGCCCTGGGCAGGACCGGGCCGCACGGTGCTGCGGGGTTCCTGGACCTGGTGCACCGGCTGGGCGTCGCCGTGCAGCTGCACGACCTGTGCCCAGCCTTCTTCGCGCACAAGGCCGCTGACACGGTCGACCACTTCGCGGAACAGGATGTCGAGCACGTCGCCGTCGAAGAGCTCGTCGATGCTCGCCATGGAGAGCACCATGTCTCCCGCGGCCTCGTACGCGCGCAGTTCCAGCATGACCTGGGGAGTCCGGATGCGGTTGTGGTGGTCACGTTCGTCCAGCACGCCCAACGGTCCGTAGTCGTCCTGCAGTCCTTCGTCGAGCATCGTCATCATGCTGCCGACCGCGCTCTGCATGACGACCGGCGCGATCGGCCGCCGGGTACCCCGGCGCCGGGCCAGCTCGCGAGCCACCTCGACGCCGCTGACGAGGTTGTGCGACAGCGCCTCGTTCAGCTGCGCGGCCACCGACTTCGCGACCTCGCCGAACTCGGCGCGCTCCGGTAGTTCGAGCGGCACCAGCACGGTCGAGGAGAACGCGCCGATCATGCGGTCCACGTCAGGGTGCAGCGGGTGGCGGTTCGCCTGCAACGTGTTCAGCAGCATCCGCCTGTTGCCCGTGAGTTTTGCCAGCGCACAGGCGTAGACGGTCGTGAACGCGGCGGACGGGGTGACGTCGTGGCGGAAGCACGCCTGTTTCACGCCCGTCCACTCCGACAGCTCGAAAACGCGTTCCCGCAACGCCATGCCGGTCGCGTGGACCTCCGCGGGATCGGCGACGAGCGGGAGTGCCGGCGCGGTGGGCATGGTGTCGAGTCGTTCCCACCACCAGTCGCGGTCGCGTTGCCACTGCGGAGTCGTGCGCAGGCGTCGCACGGCATCCACGTAGTCGCCGAAGTCGATCAGCATCGGCGGCAGCATCGCGTTCGGATCGGCGGCCAGCGTCAGCAGGTCGCGCATGAAAACCCGCGCGGACCAGCCGTCCGCGAGGGCGAGGTTCAACGCGATGTGCACCCGCGCACGGGCCTTGGGCAGCAAGGACAGCCGCACCGCGAAACCCGGGCCGTGCCGTGGATCGGGGCCGGTGCCGCCCATCTCGTCCCGGATGCGTCCGACCTCCGCGTCGGCTTCGTCGTCGCTCGCGTCGCGCAGGTCGTGCACGCGCAGCGGCGGTTCGTCCACCGACGGGTCGTCGGCTGGAAGGATGTTCTGCCGCCCGTCCGCGGAGATGCGCGCCCTGAGCACGGGCTGGTGGATCATGAGCTGGCGCAGGCCGTCCTCGATCGCCTCCGCAGCGAACTCGTCATCCACATCGGACAGTGCGAAGTCGATGTAGTAGTGCGCCGAGTCGTGCGAGAGCTCCCACGCGCCCTGCTGTCCGACGAAGTAGGCCTGTTGCAGTGGAAGCAGCTCGAACGGGGCCTCGGTGTCCGGCCGGCGGCTCACCCGGACCTGTGGCGACTGCGCCGCGGCTCCGTCCGCTCCGTGGTGGCGTACCAGCTCCGCGAGTTCGGCGAGCGTGTGTACCGGCTGGATCTGTGTGATCGCGAGCCGGGCGCCGAGCCGCTGCCTGACCAGCGCGGCGACCCGCACGACGAGCAGCGAGTCCCCGCCGAGGCTCAGGAAGGTGACGTCGTCGCGGATCTCGGCGGCGCCGAGCCCGAGCACCTCGGCCCAGATCTCCGCCAGCTGTGCGTGTTCGCTCACTGCCGGACCGCCGCAGGCGTGATGCCCGCGTCCGCGCGGAACAGCTCGTTGTCGATTTTGATCGCGGCTCGCGCGCCGTCGGCGGCCCCGAGGATCACGAAGGTCAGCGCTTCGGGGAACGCGGCCTGCCGGGCGAGGTCACCGGCGGCGAACACGCCGGGCACCGAGGTCTGCCCGAACTCGTCGATGCGCACGCAGCCGTCCTCGAACCGCTCACAAGCCAGGTCGGCGGCGAGCGCGGAGTGCTGCTTCGTGGCGGTCTTGTGGAACAGTGCGCCGCGGTGCAGTCGCGTGCCGTCGCCGAAGACGACGGTGAGGTCGTCGAGCTCACCCTCGACCGAGGCGACCGGCTCCTCCCGCAGTGCCACGCCCCCATCGCGCAACTTCTGGGTGAGCTCCTCCGGCAACGTGGCCTGGCCGTTGGTGCACAGCACGACATCGGTGCTGAACCGGTCCGCGAGGTAGAGCGACAGGATCGCGCTGACGAAGTCGCCGCCCAGCACGGCGAGTGGCTTGTTCCTGGCTTCGAAACCGTGGCAGAACGGGCAGTGGAACACGCTCTTGCCGAACCGCTCCACGAGCCCGCCGACTGCGGGGAAGGCGTCCACCTGACCGGTCGCGAGCAGGATCTTGCGCGCCTGCTCCCCGGTGCCGTCCGCCAGCCGGACCTCGAACCCGCCCTCGACGGCCTTGACCGCCGTCACCTCCGCCGCACGCAGCTCCACCGTCTCGTAGGCGTCCAGTTCACCTCGGCCGATCGCGCGGAACTCGGCCGGGGAGATGCCGTCCCTGCTGAGGTACATGTGCATCTCGTCCGCCGGGCTGTTGCGCGGACGGCCGCTGTCGAGCACGAGTGTCCTGCGCTGCTGGCGGCCCAGTACCAGAGCCGCGTTCAGTCCGGCCGGCCCTGCCCCGATGACGATGACGTCGTGCATCCGCTTGGTCTCCCTGTCGTCCCTGATCCAACCGGAACAAACGTATCGGGAATGAAAATCGATATCAATAAGGGTGTGGTGTTGGGCACCGTGGCAGGCGCACTGCGTCGGGGCGGGTGCCGGCCCGGATCGTTCGGCTGTTCTTCTGGCAGGTGGGCGAGGCCTCGTGGGCGAAGAATTGAGTTCGCTCTTCGCTGAGGTGGATGAGAAGAAGTCTGGTCAACTTTCGCTTTGTGGTGCAGGTGGAAGCCGGACGTCATGGCCACCACGCGTTGTGCTCATCCGAGAAGGCGAGATCGCTGGGAAGCTGTCCTGGCCGAGGCGCGGCGAAGACCCTCGTCGTCGAGGGCGCTGTCGAGCGATTGCCTGACGCACGTTGATGATCGGTCCACGGCCGCGAGCAGCCGCGTTGTCACCGCCTCTGATCGCCTCCGAACGCACGCTCCACGGACCGCAGGTATGCACGCGGATGGGTGGTGCACAACGAGACCACGCCGTTCGGCTCCACCGGGACGAGCGGTTCCTGCGTGAGCGGGCGTGTCCGATGCCGAGGTCGCTCGCGCTGTTCTGGATGGAGGAGCTGGTGAGTCGGCCCGAAAGGCACGTTCGCGCGCGAACGCGCCTTTCGGTCACCTCGAACGGTGAACGCCCAACGCGCGCCGGTCAGCGCGGGAGGCGGCAGAACACCACAGGCTCCCACTCGTCGCCGCGCGGGTCGACGAAGGCCCGGACGACCGTTCCGCCTTCCTTGTTGCAGTTGGCTTGGACCGTGCGCAGCGCGGCCTGAGCCTTGGCCTTGTCCTTGAAGGTGATCTCCGGTTCCTTCCACATCTCCTTGCACCAGAAGCCGCGGTCCCCACAGGGGTTGCCGGCTGCCGTCGCGGGAACCGCCGCCAGTCCTGCGAGCGAGGCGGCGAGAACCATTCCGGCCGTGAGGCCAAGCGCAAATTTCTTGATCACGAGAGTTCAGTCCTGTCTGGATTGGAGCCTGGATCAGCTGACCCTGACCAGGTTTCCGAGTGCAGATGATGGTTCGGCCTGCCGCGCCGGCCTGTTGCTCGCCGACGCGCAGGGACAGGTCAAAGGAAGTGGACCTTGGTGGCGAGGTTCTGGCTTGGCACCTCCATGCTGGTCTCGATCTTCTGCAGCTCGTGCGTCGTGTCGCCGACGACGCCGACCGCTGGTCAACAGATCGGCTGAACCCAGCGTGAGCCGGGCGGCCGAAGATTCAGCGGAGCGTGAGCGAGGGCCGATACAGGTCGAACCAGTGGTACAGGTCCAGGACCCGGTCGATGCCGCGTCGCACGTTCGGCGACATCTGCGAGGGGTCACGGCCGATGGCTTCCGTGAGCCACTCCTGGTCGACCAGTTCCAGCGCCGGGTGGTTGCGGTCGGCCAGCACGTCCGCGGCCTGCCGCTGGATCGCAGTGTTGTAGGACGAGTCCTGAGTGGACGGATAGGCGGCCTTGAGCCGGTCGCGCACCGAGGCGGGCAGCAGGTCCGCGGTGGCGTGCCGGAGCAGGCTCTTCTCCCGCCCGTCGAAGGACTTCATGGCCCACGGGGCGTTGTAGACGTACTCGACGAGACGGTGGTCGCAGAACGGCACGCGGACTTCGAGACCGACCGCCATGGAGATCCTGTCCTTGCGGTCCAGCATCATCCGGATGAACCGCGTCAGGTGGAGGTGCGAGACGGTGCGCATCCGGCGTTCGACGGGGTCGTCACCGGGTAGGTGCCCGACCTGGCTGACCGCGGTCGCGTACTGGTCGGCAACGTACGTGTTCACGTCCAGCGACTTGCGCAGGTCCGGCGCCATCACCGCGGCCCGGTCCCCGCTCATCGCGCTGGGGTAGACCAGCCACGGGAAGTTGTTCCCGCTCACCGAAGCGGGGTCGTGGAACCAGCGGTAACCACCGAACACCTCGTCGGCGGACTCGCCTGACAGCGCGACGGTCGAGCTCCGGCGGATGGCGTCGAACAGCAGGTACAGAGAGGTGTCCATCTCGCCGAAGCCGATGGGCAGGTCACGAGCGCGAATGACCGCTCGTCGCAACTCCGTTCGGCTCAACATGTCCGCGTCGAGCGTGACGAACTCGTGCTGCTGACCGACCTCTGCCACGACGTCGCGGATGAACGGCGTGTCGGGGGTGTCGCGAGCCGTGTCGGCGCGGAAGGTCTGCTCCCTGTCCGCGAAGTCGACCGAGAACGTCTGGAGTTTCTCACCCTGCGTGCCGACACGGGTGGCGGCGAGCGCGGTGATGACGCTGGAGTCCAACCCGCCCGACAGCAGTACGCAGCGCGGCACGTCCGCGACCAGCTGCCGGTCGACGATGTCGGTCAGCAGTCCGCGCACCGCCTCGGTCGTGGAGCCGAGGCTGTCCGGATGCGCGCGGGTTTCCAGACGCCAATAGGTTCGTTCGCGCAGCCCGTTGCGGTCGACGGTGATGATCGTGCCCGGAGCGACCTCCCGCATCCCCCGCCACAGCGCCCAACCGGGCGTCATGGTGAACGACACGAGCTCGCGCAGGCCGTCGAGGTCGACGGCTCTGGGCACCGCGGGGTTGGCGAGGATCGCCTTGGGTTCCGAGCCGAAGAGCACACCGTCCCGGGTGGGGTAGTAGTAAAGCGGCTTGACGCCGAGCCGATCCCTGACCAGCACCAGCTTCTCGTCCCGCTCGTCCCACACCGCGAACGCGAACATCCCGTTGAGACGTTCGGCGACGGCGTCACCCCACTCCAGGTAGCCGTTGAGCACGACTTCGGTGTCGCTGCCGGTGCGGAACCGGTGTCCACGACCTTCCAGTTCGCGCCGCAACTCGGTGAAGTTGTACGCCTCGCCGCTGTACACCAGCGCGACCGAGCCTGCCGGCGTGCTCACCACCATCGGCTGTACGCCGCCGGACCGGTCGATGATCGCGAGCCGCCGGTGGCCCAGCGCCACGTGCCTGCGGATCCACGTCCCGGAGTCGTCCGGTCCACGCAGGGCCATGGTCGCGGTCATCGCGGCCACCACGTCCTGCCGCGACGTGAGGTCCGCGTCGAAGGCCACCCATCCGGTGATGCCGCACATGCGCGATCTCCTACCTGGCAGCGGCGATGATCGCGGTGGTCTCGGACGGGAGTTCCGCGACCTCTTCCACCTGAAGTCCTGCTCTGGCCAGCAAAGTGGTGTACCGCTCGAGGGTCCGATGCCTGCCGCCGTTGGTCATCAGCAGGTGCAGATCCCACAACGAGGGCAGCATGGTGGGCTTCTCGTCGGCCACCAGGCGTTCGAGCACCACCAGCCGGGACGACGGGCCCGCCATCGCGGCGCGGCAGTTCTCGAACACCCCGACGACGGCGTCATCACTCCACCCGGCCAGCACCCGGCACAGGAAGTACACATCGCCGCCGGCGGGAACCGCCTCGGTCATGTCGCCTGCTGTGAGCTCCACCCGATCGAGCCCCACGGAGGAGGCGAGGTTCGCGCGGGCCACCGGGATCACGTGCTCGCGGTCCATGACCTTCGCCCGCGCGTCCGGCACCGCGGCGAGGATCGCGGCGGTGAGCTGGCCGGGACCTGCTCCCACGTCGACGAACGTGCTGCCGGACAGCTTGATCACGTCCGGAACGTGGTCGAAGAAGAGGTTGTCGGCCTTCATCGCGAGCTGGAACCGTTCGCTCACGTCCTCGCGGTGACCGAGGTACTGGTACAGCGGCTCACCGAACGCGATCTCGAACCCCGCGGTGAGCGTGGAGATGGACTCCGCGGCGTGCGCCCACGCTGTGTAGAACTCTTCTCCGTAGAGCAGGCACATGTTCCGCAGCGAGTCGGAAGTATCGGTCAGAACGGTACTCACGGGAGTGTTCTCGTAACCGGTGGTGCCGTCTCCCGTGAACACCTCCACGGCCACCAGCAGACGCATCAGCCGGTGAATTCCCTCTTCCTCGGCGCCGGTCGCCTCGGCCAGTGCGGCATCGGTGTTCCGGCCGGACGCCACCAGGTCCGGAATGCCGAGTTTTACCGCGGTGTAGAGACATTGTGCACGCCAGCCGCCAGTGATCATCTCGACCGCGCGCTGCGCCGCCGGCAAGTTCGTTTCCACAGTCCAGACCTTTCAACCGGCGCTGTCGCGCGACTGGAACTCGTGTTCCGGAATCGCTTTGCTGCTGCGGTTGTAGTGAGGTTCCGGGCTTCGTGTCAACGACTGTCCAATGAAGACACTGCGGAGTCCCGGGATTCCGTCTTTTCGACGGGGATCCTCATAAAACGGCGTATTGCGGTGACAGTCGCGCTGTTTCCACGATTGGCGCAACGTCCGCGGCTCGAAGCGTTCGCGGCGGCACCTGGAGATGGATCGAGGGCAGTATGTCCGTTCAGGCCGTTTCGCTGCTGGGCACCTCCCTCACCCACGACCAGGTGATCGATCCAGTCGTTCGCCTGCGAGTCGACGCGTTGAGCTGTGGGCGACCCGTGCGGATCGGTGGGGAGAACCCGGCGCATGTGCACCGTCTGCTCCGCGTCTCGGAGCAGGAGCTTCCGCCGGTCGTGGTCCACCGGGGCACGATGTCGGTAGTCGACGGACGGCACCGCCTGCACGCCGCCCGGCTGCGCGGTGCGTCACACATCACCGCGAAGGTCCTGGACTGCGACGAGGTCGATGCGTTCGTGTTCGCGTTGCTGGCCAACAGAAGTAGCACCACGCTCCCGCTTGCTCGCGCGGACCTGCGCGCGGCGGCCGAGCATCTCCTCCGCCATCGTCCACAGTGGTCGGACCGGCGAGTCGCCGCGATCACCGGCGTGGCGACGAGGACGATCGCCCGGCTCCGCACTCTGCTCGGCGACCAGTCCGGGGCCAGGGTGGGCAGGGACGGGCGGACCCGCCCGACGGACAGCGTCCGGCGCCGCGAGCTCGTCCGTGAGCTGCTGCTGGACCAGCCACACCTGTCGCTGCGTGAGGTGGCTCGGTCGACAGGCGTGTCGCCGGAGACCGTCCGCGCCGTCCGCGCCGGACTGCGTTCGGAGCAGGGCCTGCCGGTGGTGTCGCGAGCGCGGACCGGGACCGCGGGCCCGGCTGGGCGCGCCATCGAGCCGATGGACTGCGCGGACCTGTTGGGCCGGCTTCGCAACGATCCCGCCCTTCGATCCAGTCAACGCGGGCGCGCTCTGCTGCGCCTGCTGCATCTCCAGGTGGAACTGCGGGCCTCCTGGGCCGAGATCGCAGACCACCTGCCCGCGCATTGCCACGACAGCCTGGCGGCGTTCGCCAGGCAGAACGCGATGAGCTGGCGCGGCCTGGCCGAGGTCCTCGAGCGTGAACACGCGTCGTGACGTGTCGACTTCTACCCGAAAAGGTGCCGCATGACCGGAATCCCTGACATCGCCGCGTACCGGCTGCCCACGCAGGGTGACCTGCCCGAGCGGCGCGTCTCGTGGACGATGGACCCGTCGCGCGCGGTGCTGTTGGTGCATGACATGCAGCGCTTCTTCCTCCGTCCGTTCGCCTCCGAGCTCGCCGAACAGGTCACGGCCAACATCGCCGCCGTGCTCGGGCACTGTCGTACGGCGGCAATGCCGATCGCCTACACCGCCCAGCCCGGCAGCATGTCCACAGAGGACAGGGGACTGCTGAAGGACTTCTGGGGGCCCGGCATGCGGGTCGACCCGGCGGACCGGGAGATCGTCGACGTCCTGGCACCGCGTCCGGCGGACTGGCGGCTCACCAAGTGGCGCTACAGCGCCTTCCACCGCTCGGACCTGCTGGAGCGCATGAGGTCCAGCGGCCGTGACCAGCTGGTCGTCTGCGGAATCTACGCGCACATCGGTGTCCTCATGACCACTGTGGACGCGTACAGCCATGACATCCAGCCGTTCCTGGTGGCCGACGCGGTGGCGGACTTCTCCGTGGAACGCCACCTGATGGCACTCGACTACGCGGCACGGTGCTGCGCCGTGGTGCTCAGCACGAAGGAGCTGGTGGAATGAGTGATCTGCTGGACACGGTGCTGGCTTCGCCCGAGCAGCCCTACGCGCTGGTGCACCGGCCACGGTCTCGCGGTCAGGGACAGCTCGAAGTGTTCACGGGCGATGTCGTCTCGGTGCCGGAGCTCGCCGACGTCCCGCTGCCGGACGCGGACGCGCCCGCGGGGCCGCAGGCCTTCGTGGTGGTGCCCTTCCGGCAGCTGACCGAACGCGGACTGGCGTGTGTCGACGACGAGGCGCCGTTGCTGGTGATGAACATTCGCGAGCACGCCGTGCTGCCCAAAGCCGGTGCGCTCGACAGACTGCCCGATGACGCGCTCCGGCCGGCACGAGCGGGGTTCGACGTGGACGACGAGGCGTACGCCGAGATCGTCCGCCGGGTGATCACGGACGAGATCGGCCGGGGAGAAGGCGCGAACTTCGTCATCCGGCGGTCGTTCGTGGCGGAGTTCGAGGACTACCACGCCGGGCTGGCGCTCTCGTTCTTCCGGCGGCTCTGCGCGCGGGAGTCCGGCTACTACTGGGCATTCGTGCTGCACACGGGCGACCGGACGTTCGTCGGTGCCTCACCGGAGCGGCACGTCAGTCTCGACAACGGCGTCGTCACGATGAACCCGATCAGCGGCACCTACCGGTACCCGGCAGGCGGACCCACGC
>NZ_JYJG01000148.1 GCF_000955955.1 Lentzea aerocolonigenes | reverse complement strand
CCCGATCAGCGGCACCTACCGGTACCCGGCAGGCGGACCCACGCTGGCGGGCGTGCTCGGTTTCCTCGGCGACCACAAGGAGATCGACGAGCTCTACATGGTGCTCGACGAAGAGCTCAAGATGATGTCGCGCATCTGTGACGACGGTGTGCAGGTCGTGGGGCCGCGCCTCAAGGAGATGGCCAAGCTCGCGCACACCGAGTACCTCATCGAGGGCCGGTGCCGCCACGACGTCCGCGAGATCCTGCGCGAGACGATGTTCGCTCCCACGGTCACGGGCAGCCCGGTCGAGAACGCCTGCCGCGTGATCCGCAGGTACGAACCCCACGGCCGCGGTTACTACAGCGGTGTCGTGGCCCTCGTGGGCCGTGATGGGACCGGTGCCCAGGAGATGGACTCCGCCATCCTGATCCGCACCGCCGAGATCGACAGGTCGGGTCGGGCGCGGATCGGGGTGGGAGCGACCCTGGTACGCCACTCCGACCCGGATTCCGAGGTGGCGGAAACGAGGGTCAAGGTCGCCTCGGTGTTGTCGGCGTTGCAGGACGGCCCGGTGCGGTGGGACGACCACCCCGAGGTGCGCGCGGCGCTGCACGACCGCAACGCCCGGCTCGGCACGTTCTGGTTCGGCGTCCGAGCCGACGACGCGGAACGCGCACCGGCGCTGTCGGGGCTGCGCGCACTGGTGATCGACGCCGAGGACACCTTCACCGCGATGATCGCGCAACAGTTGAGGGCGCTGGGTTTGACCGTGGACGTGCGCCGCTACAGCGAGGAACACCTGATCGACGGGCACGACCTCGTGGTGATGGGGCCAGGACCGGGAGATCCGGGTGACCCCGCGCTGGCGAAGATCGGGCGGCTGCAACGCGAGATCGGTTCGCTGCTGCGTCAGCACCGGCCGTTCCTCGCGGTGTGCCTGAGCCATCAGATCCTCTGCGACGTCCTCGGTCTTGAGCTGGTGCGGCGTGAGCGGCCGAACCAGGGCACCCGGCGTGAGATCGACCTGTTCGGCACACCGGAGTTCGTGGGTTTCTACAACACCTTCGCCGCGCACAGCCCGCAGGACAAGCTGGAGCACCCCGAGTTCGGGCTGGTCGAGATCAGCCGCGACGTCGAGACCGGCGAGGTGCACGCCACTCGCGGCGACGGGTTCGCCTCGGTGCAGTTCCATCCCGAGTCGGTCCTGACGTCGAACGGCCCGCGCATCCTGGCGACCATGATCGAGGGAGTGCTCGAGACGAAGGTTCCGCAGCCGTGCAGGCCGTGATCGCGTGGTGGGACCTGCCCGGCACCGGCCAGACCGTCGCTTCGCTGCGGGAGTCGCTGCGGCGGGAGGGCACGGACGGTTGGGCGGCCGTAGCGGGACTGCGCCTCAAGCTCTGGATCTCTGAACCCACCGGGGAACGGTGGGGCGCGGTGATGGTGTGGGACAGCGCTGAGGCCGCCGAGGCCGCGGTGAGTGCGGGCCTGCCCCCGAACCGGGCAGCCGAGCTGATCGGCCGCCCGCCGTCACTGCGGCTCGTGCTGGACGTCGAAGCGGCCGTGGCGGGGATCGCCGGTGAAATGACGAACGAGGAGTGGACATGGCCGTGAACACAGGGCAGGTGCCCGTGGGGACTGAGTTCGTGCACCCTCCGGCGAGCCCGATTTCGTTGCTGCGCCAGTGGTTCGACCTCGCTGTGGCGCGCGAGGTGCGTGAGCCGGGAGCGATGGCGCTCGCGACGGTGTCGGCGCACGGGCGCCCGTCCAGCCGGATGATCCAGCTCAGCCGGATCACCGCACAGGGGATCGTCTTCGCGACCCACGCGGGCAGCCGCAAGGGACTCGAGTTCGACCAGACCGGCTGCTGGGCGGGCACGTTCTACTGGCGCGAGACGAACCAGCAGATCAGTCTGTCCGGCAACGTCGAGCGGCTCGGTGACGCGGAGGCGGACGTGCTGTGGTGGGCGCGCCCCGCCGACGCGAACGCGATGTCAGTCGCGACTCGGCAGAGCGCGCCGCTCACCGACGAGCACGCGCTGCTTACCTCCGCCCGCTCGCTCGCCGAACGGGGCACGCCGCAGCGACCGGCCACGTGGCTCGCCTACGAGCTGATCGTGAGCGAGGCGGAGTTCTGGCAGAGCAGCCCGGACAGGCTGTACCGGCGACTGCGCTACAGCCTGACCGAACGAGGCTGGACCGCGACGCGGCTGCAGCCGTGAGACCGCGGTCAGCCGCGGAACACACCTTCAGCGGACCTCCGCCCGCTTGATCGACGTGCGGCCCATCTCGACGCCCTGGTGGCATCTCTGCCGCCGGGGCCGCTCCGTGCTCAGACCACGGTAGTCGTGGCGTGGCGCCTCCCTTCCGGAAAGGGGCAGTGGAAACTGGCCCTGGCGCCGCTGCGCCAGGGCCAGCGGCTGGGGCGCTCAGCGCAGGTAGCCGACCAACGGCAGGTTCAGCTCACGCACGCCTTGCACGACTAGTCCAGCCATCTCCGCGCCGCCTCGCGCGGAGAAGTGAGTGTTGTCGCCCGTCTCCTTCGTCAGGTACAACGCCTGGGAGGCCGACGGTCCGAGCGACTCGACGAGTGCCTTGCTCTTC
>NZ_JYJG01000147.1 GCF_000955955.1 Lentzea aerocolonigenes | reverse complement strand
GTGGGTGTTGTCGCCTGCCTCCCGGGTCAGGTACAGCGCCTGGGACGCCGACGGTCCGAGCGACTCGACGAGCGCCTTGCTCTTCGCGGTCAGGTCGATCACCGGCACGTTCGCGCTGCGGCCGAGCGCACGAATCACCGCGGGCAGGTCGACACCGGCGCTGTTGATGTGCAGTGCGGTGCCGTTGAGCCGGTTGCCACTGAACTGCCTGCGCACTGGTGGCGTCACCAGCACCGGGATGCCGCCGCGTTCCTTGACGCCGTTGACCAGCCGGGTGAGGTTGTCGCGGAAGGCGTTCGCGCTGGTCTTCTTGTCGTTGTGCCCGAACTGGATGAGCACCAGGTCCTTGCTCTTGATCAGTGGCTTCATCGTCGGGAACAACGCGCGGCTGGACAGGAAGCTGCCAGAGCTCTCGCCGGAGTCACCGTAGTTCGCGACCACCGCGCCCTGGCGAACCCTCGCGGGCAGGGACTGGCCCCAGCCGGTGTAGGGGGCGACGGGCTGGTCGCACACGGTCGAGTCGCCGGCGAGGTAGACCACCAGCGGGGCCTGCGCCGGCGTCACGGTCAGCGAGTTGATCGCGGGTGCGCTGCCGCTGAAGGTGATCTGCAGGCCCGGTGTGCCGGTGCCGCCCTGACCGGTGGGCTGTCCCTCCGGGTTGCGGACGTTGACCGTGGCCGTGGTGCGGACGAGCTGGCCGGAGGCGGTGGACACGGCGTTCAGGACCTGCCTGCGCGCCTCCACCGTCATCGACGTGTTGGCGGCCTTGCTGGTGCTGCCCAGGTCCGCGGTGATGTCGTAGTTGCCCGGCGCGACGTTGAAACTGCATCGGATCGGTGCTGAGCCGGAGCACTGCGGCGGCAACGCCGCGGGTGCTGCCGCCGCGGGAATCGGGGCGAGCACGGCGGTGCTCAGTGCGGCGGTGAGAAACGCAAGACGCTTGATGTACACGAGTTTCTCCTGTCAGACGTTGAGGAAGCCGTCCATGGCCGCGGTGGGGCGCCGGTTGCTGTCCCAGGCGGTCGAGCCGTAGCCGGTGAACGGCGGGTAGCCCTCCGGCTCCCAGAAGAAGGTGCCGAGACCGCCGAAAGCCTTGGTGCCGCTGATGAACTGCCGCAATCCGTCGCGGACCGCGCTCGCCTTGCCGCGCGGCCCG
>NZ_JYJG01000146.1 GCF_000955955.1 Lentzea aerocolonigenes | reverse complement strand
AGCACTCGCACTCCGCGAGGACGACATCGAGCCCCACTGGTGCCTGCTCCGACTGCGAGAGAAGAACAACGCCATCCGCTGGCAACCAGCCAGCCCCACCCTCATCCTGGCTCTTCTACGGCACCACGACGAACGCGGCACTGGCCGTCCGTCACCGGAACCGTTGCTCTGCTACCGCGACGGGACGCCGATCACCAGCCGACGATACGACGGCCTCTGGCAACGCGTCGGAAACCACCTCCCGTGGGCGCGCGCTCAAGGCATCTCCACCCACTGGCTCCGACACACCACCCTCACCTGGGTCGAACGCCATTTCGGACACGCAGTCGCCGCGCTGACGTTCGTTCCCGCTCTCGCTCTCGGCCCCATCGCGGAGGCACTGCAGTGACCACCACAACGACACCACCGGCATCTACACCCGCGCCCAGCTACCCGAGGTAGCCGCCGCGCTCTCCTCGCTAGTCGGCGAACCACATCCCTTGGCACCCCAACAGCCGATCAGCAGCCCCGTGCTTCACGACGAAGCCAGGTGAACGAGATGACCGAAGCCGCCGTCTCGCTGTTCCTACCGCCGCCCCTGGCTGCGCGACCAGCTGTGCCCTCTGATCCGCTCCCACTGCAGCGGATCCCCGCAAACAGCCCACACTCGCCACTAACAATGACCATCGCGAAGATCGACCACTCCGGCCGCATTCCCGCTGCCGATGTCATCGCCGCTCTGAACTGGGCCGTCCATGACCGCACCTACGTCTCGGTGAGCGCCGATGCCATCATCGTGCGGAGAGCAATCACCAAGCGACCAGCGAAAGCGATCGACTCACGACGACAACTGTTCATCCCTGCAGGTGCTCGAGCCCAATTCGGCATCCGTGCCGGAGATCGTCTATTGCTTGTCGCAATACCCGACTCGGTAATTCTCCTCGTGTATCCGATCGCGATGGCCACCGCGATGCTAACAAACCATTACTGCCGGAAGCGCTACCCGTGAAGCGCCACCTCATTGCGCCCAGCACTCACTGCCCCCTTCTCGGCGTAACCCCCGCCTGAAATGGCAATGCAGCCCGACCCCAGCCTGACAGAGTCAGAAGGGCCGCCGTGCCACAAGCACTGCCACTGCCCTGGACCTGATACTGTCTCCGACATGGTGAA
Organism: Lentzea aerocolonigenes; assembly: GCF_000955955.1. Taxonomy (GTDB): domain Bacteria; phylum Actinomycetota; class Actinomycetes; order Mycobacteriales; family Pseudonocardiaceae; genus Lentzea; species Lentzea aerocolonigenes_A. Next base: position 2,788 of record NZ_JYJG01000146.1, on the reverse strand, counting down.
CCTTCCCCAATCCGGGAGACTCACCCCGCTCGCAGGAGTCCAGCAGCAACACCAGAGAATGGTGAACTGTCACCGTTTCGGGGGATTCTCCCCACGGTGGGGGTTCAAGTCCCCCCTCGGACACCAGCTTTATCCCTACCAACGGGCCGGATGCTCGCATCGAGCATCCGGCCCGTTGCGTTGTACACGATCTCCACGTTCAGCGCCTCGTACAGTCTTTGCAGCTCGGCGGGGTCCGCCTGCCTGATTACCTTCTTCACGTCGCCGAGCGAATCAATCATGGCGTGGATCTCGGCGGCACTCCGGCCAACGCGTTTCGGCACCCCGTTCAGCTCGGCTTGAGCAGCCGCGCGCTTCTCCTGCGCCTCGTTCATCGCCTCGACGAGAGCAGACGGGTCGATTCCCGCCGCAATGGCGTCCTGGAACCGGCGCAGCTTCGCTTCCGCATCGGTGAGACGTTTCCTCGCGGCGGCATGGTCGGACGCGCCAGTCTCGCCGTTGTCTTGGGACGCGACGAGAGCCGACACCGTTTGGTCGACGTTCATCGGGTCGAAGAGGTGATCAATCCACTTGTTGAAGTGCTCCGTAGCCGCAGCCTCGGGCAGGTACACGTTCGTCGGGTGTCCCTTCAACGCGGGCGAACCGGGGACCATCGTCCGAAGCGCACAGCGGTAGTAGGTCCTCGGACCGCGCGGCGTGCCCTCCATCCGGCGAGTGCAATAGCCACACTTCACTCGTCCCCGAAGCGGGTACACCCGCTTGGTCCGCTTCGGCCCCCGCACCAGCTTCTTTCCGGCCGAAAATCCACCAGCCGCGCGCGACCGACGAAGCAACTGCGCTTGAACGAACTCCTCGACTTCGACGACCTGCGGATGTGCCTTTTTACGAGAACGCACGACTCGGTCAGGAGCGGCCTTGCGGAACCGCACTACGTGACCGGCTCCGACGTCCTCCGGGTCGAGCAGCATCTCTTGGCGGGTCCAGCGCCCGAAGAACGCAAAGCCGGTGTAGCGCGGGTTCTCCAGAATGGCTCGGACCGTGCCGCCCTGCCATCCATCGGCGAGCCGATGCCGGTTCTGGTCCGGCCGCCGAGCGGACGGGCAGGGAATCCCGTCCCGGTTGAGCCCGTTCGCGATTGCCCGGTCTCCCATCTCACCGGTCAGGTACTCGGCGAAGATCCGCCGCACGACCGCCGCGCTCGGCTCGTCGATCGCCAGCACGCGTAGCCGATAGCCCTCTGCCGCCTTCCTCGGGTTCGGGTGCGGTCCGGCGTCGACGACCGTGTACCCGTACGGTGCGCGTCCGCCCTGGTGCCGTCCCTCGTTCACGACCTGGGCATCCATCGCCGCCCGGACGCGAGCCTGTACGTGCTGACGCTCCGACTCGCTCATGCCGCCGAGGACACTCATCAGCATCTTGTGGGACGGGTTCCGCGAGTCGAACTTGCCGCCGAGTTCCGGCACCCACAGGTCCACGCCGTAGGCGGCGAACTTCGGTGCGATCAACGAGAACTGGTTTCCGAACCAGCATCGCGTCCCTTCACCGACTACAACCGCGTTCCATCCCCGGTTCTTGTCCTTGAGCGCCGCCAGCAGGCGTGAGGCTTCCGGCCGTCGCTCCCACGGCACCGAGCGCGACTGACCGATGTCGAAGAACTCCTCGACGATGACGCCACCCAACGGCTCGACGAACTTGTGGGCGTTGCCGTACTGCCAGCCTCGCGACGTCTCCGGATCTTGGTTGTCCTCGGTCGAACACCGTCCGAGGAACGCGAGCGATCCGATCCCATCGCCGATCGTCTCGACGACCTCGACGCCGAGCAGGCCGTCGAACGCCGCCCACGGGTCCTGACTGATTTCAACAGTCATCTGACCTCCCTTCCCGAGGCCCGTCCGGTGCCTCGACCTCAGTGACTCTGATCAGTACTTCTAGCAGTATGCGACCTACCTCCCTGGTGAGGACAGGCAGTTCAGCAGGTGGGTTGAACTTGAGTTCGCCGCGAGACGGCTCGTCGGCGATCACTGCCGGGTCCCGTCAGCTTCGCCCGAAGTGCCGATTTCATCATCGGCCGCGATGCGCTCGACCGCCGCGCGCAGGTCGGCTGTCAGGTAGCCGCGTACTCGTCGGGTGCCCTCATCGGTCGGGACGTACTGGCGGGTGGGCCGACAACCCAGCTCACCCATGTCGACGCCGAGCGCGGTCATCTCGACTTCGAGCGCCTCGGCAAGTTCCGCAGTCGGTACGAAGTCCCGCGTGTTCACGTCGTCGCCGAGGTAGTCGACGACTGACGCCAACGGTTCGGGTAGCTCGACCTCGGCCAGGCTCGCCACGGTGCCGGTTCCGATTGCCTTGGCAGCCGCCGATCGGTCGAGCATCGGAGGAACGTCGTGTCCTGCCGCGTGTCCGCTCAGGGTCCCTTCCGTCTCCCGCAGGGAACGGCCGCGATCGCAGATCTCCCGCCAGTCCTCGTTCGGCATGTAGTAGGTCCGCACGGTGAGCGCGAGTACGTCGGCACCGGCTTGGGTCTCGCCGTCTGGCCGCAGGATGCCCACGCCGCGATGGGATGGGAGTAGGCGGCTGCTGTCGTATCCGCGCGTGTTCATCTGTTCGCCGAGGATGATGTTGCTGTCGCGGAAGTCCATGACGCGCAGGGCGAAGCGAGAGCCCAGCACGGCGCGAAGCTTGGTCGGGATGGTCTTGCTGTCCGGTCGCTGGGTCGCCAGAACGAGGATGATCCCTGCGGCCGGCGCCTTCTTCGCGAGCCAGGTCAGCAACTCGCCGATGTACT